>JBKBKV010000030.1:11525-21573 GCA_046294495.1 Dehalococcoidia bacterium
GATGCGCCCCTGTCGCAAGGCGTCAATCAGCGCCTGCTCGTCTACTATCTGCCCTCGCGCCGAGTTGATGAGCACCGCCGTGGGCTTCATAAGCCCCAGTTCACGCCGGCCTATTAGCCCCCTTGTTTGGCGTGTTAGCGGGCAGTGAATGGTAACTATATCCGCCTCCTGTAGGAGCGTGTCCAGGTCTACACGCTGGACGCCCAACTCCGCCTCAAGGGCAGGGCGGGGGATCACATCGTAGTAGAGGATACGGGCCACCTCAAAGGCGTGGTATTTGCGGGCCACCTTCTCCCCTATGCGCCCCAAGCCAATGATCCCTACCGTCTTGTCGGCCACCTCGTGGGTGTCGTAGCCCAGGATGTCCCCCCGCCACTTCCCCTCCCGCACGAAACGGTCGGCGTCCAACAGGCGCTTATACAGGGCCAACAGGAGGGCGATGGCGTGCTCCGACACCGCCCAAGAGTTGGCCCCTCCATTGTTAGCCACAGGGATGCCCAGTTCCCGACAGAGGGCCAGGTCCACACGGTCGTAGCCGGCGGACAGGAGTTGAATAAGGCGCAGGCGCTTGGCACGGCGCAACGCCTCCGCTGGAATGTCTCCCGGATAGGGGATAAGGAAGTCTGCATCTTCAACCAGGCGTATCTTCTCCTCGGTTGGAGTGTCGTGGGGGCGCAGGATAACCTCAAAACCTGGAGGGGCAAAGGAGGCCATATGACGGTTCACTTCATCGCTCATAAAAGAGAAGAAGACGACTTTCGGCAAGGCTATCCCCCTATGGTGTAACGATAGCCCGCACCACGGGTGTCCCCCCCTCTCGCCCTCGCCACTCCGACTGCTGGAAAGCCTCGTTGATACGCTCCAAGGGGAACCGGTGGGAGACCACCCGTGTAAGGGGATAAACATCCTTTGTGCGCACCAGGAAATCCAGGGCCGCGGGGATAACCCACGGGTCGTAGTGCATAACCCCCTGGATGCGTATCTGGCGGCTAACGATATAACTCATATCCAGGGTAGCGTTGCTGTTAGGGCTGATATGCCCAATCTCCACATAACTGCCCCCCCGCCGGAGCATCGCGACGCCCTCGGGCACCACCTGAGGGAAACCCACCACCTCCACCACCACATCGGCACCCCGTCCCTCGGTCAGTTCTCGCACGGCGGCGACGCGGTCCTCGGGGCGCTGCACATCCTGGATATTGATGGTATGAGTAGCCCCGCACCTCTTCGCCATCTCCAGGCGTGGGGCCTGCCCGTCAATGGCGATGACCCGCTCCGCCCCCATATCTCGCGCCACTGCCAAGGCGTAAAGCCCCAGCCCCCCTGCCCCCTGCACCACCACCGTGTCCCCGAAGCGCGGGCGCGCCTGGTGGAGGGCAAAGAGCACCTGAGACAAGGCGCAGTTGACGGGGGTAAGGGCATCATCCGAAAGCCCCTCAGGGGCCTTGAATACCCAGTGCCCTGGCTTCAGGTAAAAGTAGTCGGCAAACCCGCCGTGGCAGTAGGGATAAGTCTTGATGGAGGCGCGGGTCATTCGGTAGGGGCAGGCGTGGAGTTCGCCCCGTGCGCACCAGTAGCACCGTAGGCATGGGAAGAAGTAGGGGAAGACGACCCGGTCCCCCTCCTTCAAAGGGCGCCCGAGGGAATCGGTCTTTACGCCCTTGCCCAGGGTGTGCACCACCCCTGTGAACTCGTGGCCAGGGATAACTGGGCCAGGCTCCCCCACCGCTACCGGCACCGGGTTGTCACCCCTCCAGTAATGCAGGTCGGAGCCACAGATACCCGCCGCTGTAACCTTGATGAGGATACCACCAGGTTCCACCTCTGGTGCAGGCAACTGGACAACGGTAAAAGGCTTGCCGGCCCCCTCAAAGACCGCTGCTCGTCCTAGCAAAGGCATGCTACCCCCTTTCTCTCCATAGACCAGTTCACCCCTCCCTCTCCTCACCGTATCGCTCCTTGAGGGCCTCAACAACCGCTGGGCTTTCCAGGGTCGTTACATCCCCAAGGGCGCGCCCTTCGGCGATGTCTCGCAAGAGGCGGCGCATAATCTTGCCGCTGCGGGTCTTGGGCAAAGCAGCTGTAAAGATTACCTGGTCAGGGCGGGCGATGGCCCCAATCTTCTTGGCCACATGGGACCTCAGCTCTTCAGCCAACTGGATGGAACTCTTTACCCCCTCTTTGAGGGTAACAAAGACCACCACCGCCTCTCCCTTCACCTCGTGGCTTTTGCCAATGGCGGCAGCCTCGGCCACGGCAGGGTGATCTACCAACGCACTCTCAATCTCCATGGTGGACAGGCGGTGGGCGGAGACCTTAATCACATCGTCTACACGCCCCAAGAGCCAGAAGAAGCCATCCTCGTCCCTCTTGGCCCCATCCCCGGTGAAGTAGAGGCCGGGGTAGCGGCTCCAGTAGGTCTGCTGGTAGCGCTGGTGGTCGCCGTAGATCCCACGGAGCATCCCCGGCCAGGGTCGGGTGAGCACCAGATAGCCCCCCTGCCCTGGAGGGACAGGATTGCCCCGCTCATCTACCACCTCTGCCTCCACCCCTGGGAAGGGTAAGGTGGCAGAGCCGGGCTTGAGAGTAACGATGCCCGGTAAGGGTGTAATAAGGATACCCCCCGTTTCGGTCTGCCACCAGGTGTCTACGATGGGGCACCGCCCCCCTCCGATGTGCCTCCAATACCAAACCCACGCCTCCGGGTTTATAGGCTCCCCCACTGTGCCCAGTAGGCGTAGACTGGACAGGTCGTGGCGTTGGGGATACTGCTCCCCCCAACGCATAAAGGAGCGGATGGCCGTGGGGGCGGTGTAGAGGATGTTCACACGGTATTTCTCCACGATGGCCCAGAAGCGGTCTTTGTCCGGGTAGTCGGGTGCCCCCTCATACATAAGGGAGGTGGCTCCGTTGGCCAGGGGGCCATAGACGATATAACTGTGCCCAGTTACCCACCCAATGTCGGCCGTGCACCAGTAGGTATCCTCCTCCTTCAGGTCAAAGATCAGTTTGGTGGTTATGTAAACATGCGTGAGGTAACCGCCGGTGGTGTGGATAATGCCCTTGGGCCTGCCGGTGGTGCCGCTGGTGTAAAGGATGTAAAGCAAATCTTCCGAGTCCATAGGCTCGGCGGGGCAAAGTAGGGGCTGGGCGGCTACTGCATCGTGCCACCACAGGTCCCGCCCGGGCTTCATACTGCTATCGGCGATACCCCCTATCCGCCGCACCACAACCACTTTCTCCACAGTGGGGCATTGGGCCACCGCCTCATCGGCGTTAAGTTTCAAAGGCACTACACCCCCCCGCCGATACCCTCCATCGGCAGTGATCAGCACCTTCGCCTCGGCGTCCTGAATCCTGTCACGCAAGGCATCGGCGCTAAAGCCCCCAAACACTACACTGTGGGGCGCACCGATGCGTGCACACGCCAGCATGGCGATGGGCAGTTCGGGGATCATAGGCAGGTAAATGGTAACCCGGTCCCCCTTGCGGACGCCCATAGCCTTCAGGGTGTTGGCGAAGCGGCACACCTCCCGGTGCAGGTCTTGGTAGGTAAGCACCCGCTGGTCGCCCGGCTCCCCTTCCCAGATGATAGCGGCCTTGTTCTTACGGAAAGTAGAGAGATGACGGTCAATACAGTTGTAGGACGCGTTCAGTTTACCACCCACAAACCACTTCGCATAGGGAGGGTCCCACTCCAACACCTTGTCCCATTTGCGGAACCAGTGCAGTTCTTCCGCAGCCTGTGCCCAGAAGCCCAGAGGGTTGCGGCGCCCCTCCTCGTAGATGCGGGGGTCGCGCGCATTCGCCCTTTCACGGAGCCCTTCGGGCGGGGGAAAGGTGCGTCCCTCCTGGAGCAGACTGGCTATGGTGGCGGTAGCGGCGTCCATCGTTTCCCTCCCAACTGCGAACACTGTTGCCATTTTAGGGTATCTGACGGGTTACTGCCCAGGTGTCCCCAAAGGTGGGGATAAAGGTGCTGTGGTGGCCACCCATAGAGCCGGCCACCACCAGCATGAACTGGCTCGGCTCCTTCACAATGCTTACCTTGCCGTCCTTGATACGCCCCTCAAAGGTGCCCCGCTCCAGCGCTCTCCTGGAGAACCAGGAGATGGGGGCACGGACATACTCAAAGAGGTATTCCCGCAGGTTGTCCTTTGTCCATCCCGCATCGGCCAGAACCCGTGCGTGCAAAGGGTTGAGGACCAGTAGGGGTTCCCCTAGCCCAGTGAGAAAGTTGTTCACCCCCACATTTACCATCCCATAGGTAAGGGCGTGTAGAAGGTCTTCAGGGCGCGGGCTCAGTTCAATGATATTGCTGGTGCCCTGGGCGCCCACCACCGTTACCGTGCTGTCCCCCTGGCGAAAGCCCCGTTCGGTGTGCAGGGCGGGCCAGGGGGAGTCCTCTTCGTTCTCCCCAAAACAGAAGGTGTATTTGCCGGGATAGCCCTGCACAGCCTTGTCCACAGGCCCTGGCGCCCCACCCCCGATGTTCAAGAGCACCAGGCGCACAGCCCGTCCTATGGTGGCGTTGGCACGCCATCCCGGCCCCATGCACCCAGCCCCACAGTTGACGCCGATGCGCTGCCGAATAGGCCCGTTGATTATGAGCAACGGACCTACAGGGTTAGTCGTCGCCTGGATGGCCGTGAGGTTGAACTTGGGTTCGCAGAGGGCCTGAACGGCGGCAACCAGGACTGGGAAGTATTCAGGGAGGCACCCGGCCATAACTGCATTGACAGCCAGTTTCTCAATAGTAGCCCTCCCCATAGCCGGAGGCACCTCCGCCACCACCTCCTGGGGGGCGCGCCCCAGGGCATCAATCATCCGCCACACCCGTTCTTCGGTGGGGGGCACAATGGGGAGGCCGTCGGTCATCCCCTTCTGGTAGAAGAAGTCGTTGACCTCCTCCCACACATCGGGGAGGGTCTGGCGTGTGGAAACAAGGCGTCGCTCGCTCATAAAGCCTCCACTCCCCTACTGGGTAATCTCCGCCTTGCGTGGGGCATCGGAGCGAGTAAGGGCTTGAAGAACCACCGGTAGGGCCTTGCGCGCCACCTCCCGCACCTGCTCCTCTGACAAAGTCTCGTAGGGATAGGGGAGGATAACCTGTTTCAAGTCCGGTGCGCTTTTGCCCCTGGCGGTGGCCATAGCCAGCGCCTCAAAGAACTTGGTGGAGAGGGTAACAGTGGGGATACCCCGCTTCTCCAATTGAATGCTGTCGTGGATACACCACGTGGTGCACGACCCTCAGTTGCCCAAGCCGGTGATAACGGCATCCGCCCGGCGGGCCAAGTCGTCTACCTCGGCTGCAGGCAAGGGGCTAGACTTGGGCTTGCGCTTCTCAATAAAACCCCGCACCTCCCACTGGGTCTGCAAAAGGCGCTTGAACTCGTCATAGGTGATATCCAAGGCAAGCCAGTCGTTATTGATAAAGCCAATGGTCTTACCTGCCACCGTCTCCAGGCGAGGGGCCAGACGGAGTTTCTGCGCCTCGTCCGCCTCGGCGATGGGAAGCAACACCTCCACCGTCCCGGCCATATACACCCCCTGACAAAGAGCTAGGGACAGGATACCACACGCCCATTGAGGCGGGCAACTCTGTGCGCCCGTTTGATAAATGTGAGACGGTTGGGGGCCACACCTTAAGATACCCCAGGGGGTGCGCCAGTCCAGGGCTTGGTGTGGCTTTACCCCGTGAGAGCACGGTTGACGGCCGCTGACCTATGCCCCAGAGGCGCCGCGGTCAGCGGCTGTTACCAACACGGTTGATGGAGGGGGTCATGTGAACCTCCTAAGCCAGAGGGAAAGGAAGCCCCACCCTCTTCTGGCCACCCCCAAACACAAGTTTGGGAGTGCACTCGATTGACAGCGGGCACCCCACTGGTGTAGACTATTGCGTTCCCCCTGTGAGGCCATGGTTTTTAGATAGGCGAAGCGGATATGGCCGAGCGGGGGCCTCCGCACGGGCCTGCCCCCTAGCCCCGTAGCCGTAAGGGTTCGGTGCATAGCAGGCTTTAAGGGTGGTGGTGCTCGTGTCGGGAACATAACGAGCAGATGTGGCACATCACCAGAGCCTGGAGAAAGCCTGGCGTTGCCGGGACGGCGGTAGCCTGTTTCATTTCAGGTGGCAGGGGATCGTATGGCGTTGCGTTGGTATGTGCTGAAGACCAAGCCCCGCGCCGAGCACATAGCGCAAGAAGTGCTCGCCCGTTGGGGTGTGGAGTGCTACGCCCCCCGGATACGGCGTCCTTATGGCCCTCAGGGGAACACCGAATACCTGTTTCCTGGCTACCTCTTCGTGCGTTTGGACAGCGTCTCTCGCCTGTGGCCTATGGTGCGGTGGGCGCCCGGCGTGGCCTACTTTGTGGGGTCGGAGAAGGAAGCGGCGCCTTTGAACGACGCCCTTATAGAGCACATACGCCGGCGCACCGAGGAGTGGAACAGCGAGGGCTACAGGCGCGCAATGCAGCCGGGTAACGCAGTAAAGATTACCGAAGGCCCCTTTGCCGGCCTGGATGCCGTCTTCCAACGGTATCTGCCTGCTCGACAGCGGTGTGAAGTGCTTTTGCACTTCCTGAACCAATGGGTGAAGGCAGAGATACCCGAGACGGCCCTTCAGCCGATGCAGAGGGGCTTTCGGTTAGGATGGCATAGTGAGGCACCTAATAGATAGAAAGGGGACTGACGGCCAGCCCTATGAGTAGGGATGCGCACCTTCAAGGGCCGCAACACCTCCTGCTGGAGAAGATAGCCCACCGCCGCGCAACGGTAGGGGTTATCGGCCTGGGGTATGTGGGCCTCCCTCTGGCTGTGGCCTTCGCAGAGGCGGGCTTCCCTGTCGTGGGAGTGGAGAAGAGCACGGAGCGCCTTACTGCCCTCCAGCAGGGCCACTCTTATATTGAGGATATCCCCTCGGAGCGCCTGGCCCGGTGTCTTACTCCCACGGAGGGTAAGGGGGGCATTGCTGTTACCCAAGACCCTGCTGCCCTAGGATCGGCCGATGCTTCCATAATCTGTGTGCAGACCCCCCTTGCTCCTGGTGGAGCACCAGATATATCTGCTATCGTTGATGCAGCGGATTCCCTCTCCGGTTACCTGCGCCCTGGGGGCCTTGTTGTCCTTGAGAGCACCACCTACCCCGGCACCACCCGGGAGGTGGTCCTTCCTCTGCTGGAGAGGAAGGGCCTGCGAGTAGGGGAGGGCTTCTTCCTGGCCTACTCCCCTGAGCGCATTGACCCTGGCAATCGGCAATGGACGGTGCAGAACACGCCCAAGGTGGTGGGAGGGGTAACGCCCGCCTGCACAGCCGTGGCTTGCGCCCTCTACCAGGCCATTACCCCCCGTGTGGTGCCCGTCTCGTCGCCTACGGCTGCGGAGATGGTCAAACTGCTGGAGAACACCTTTCGCGCTGTGAACATCGCTCTGGTGAACGAGGTGGCCCTTCTGTGCGAGCGCCTGGGTGTGGATGTGTGGGAGATCATAGAGGCGGCCAAGACCAAGCCCTTCGGCTTTATGCCCTTCTACCCCGGACCAGGCGTGGGGGGGCACTGCATCCCTAAAGACTTCCGCCTCCTGGCGTGGAAGGCCCAGGCCACCGGCTACACATCCATCCTGCTGGAGGAAGCCTACCGCATCAACGCCAGCATGCCCGAGGTTGTTGTGGAGCGTATAGCCCATGCCCTTGCCCAACGGGGGAAGCCTTTAGCAGGGGCGCAGGTGCTAGTGCTGGGGGTGGCCTACAAGCCCGATGTGGGGGACACGCGCGATTCCCCGGCTGTTGAGGTGATCCGCCTGCTGCGCCAGCAGGGGGCACAGGTAAGTTACCACGACCCCTATGTGCCTGCTTTGCGCCTGGACGGACAGACGCTAGAACGAGCACGCCTGGACACATCAACCCTAGAGTGGGCGGACTGCGTGGTCGTTACCACGGCGCATAGTGCTTACGACTGGGAGTGGGTGGTGAAGCACAGCCGTTTGGTGGTGGATACGAGAAACGCCACAGCAGGCCTGAATGGGGGCAGGGCGAGCATAGTGCGCCTGGGGGTTGGAGAAGCCAAGAGATGAACAAGGAGCGGGTGCTGGTAACAGGCGGGGCGGGGTTCATCGGCTCGCACACTGTAGAGCGCCTCCTGCAAAAGGGCTATAGGGTGCGAGTGCTGGACAATCTCCATCCGCGGGTGCATCCTAGAGGCAAGCCTTCCTGGCTTTCCTCCGAGGCGGAGTTCCTGCAAGGGGATGTAACCAGACGACCAGACTGGGAAAAAGCTCTTACCGGCGTGGATGCGGTCATCCACCTGGCTGCCTATCAGGACTATATGCCAGACTTTAGCACCTTTTTCCACGTCAACGCCGAGGGGACAGCCCTCCTTTACGAGATCATTGTGGAACGGCGGCTGGACATCCGCAAAGTGGTGGTAGCCTCATCCCAGGCAGTGTATGGGGAGGGGCGCTATCGCTGCAGGGAGCACGGAGCTATCTACCCTGGTATGCGCCCTCTGGCACAACTGCAGGAAGGTATTTGGGAGATACGGTGCCCCTCCTGCGGGCGCTTCATGGCTTGGGAGCCTACGGGTGAGGATGTGGTCAACCCTCACAATGCTTACGCCATGTCCAAATACGCCCAGGAGATGGTAGCCCTCAACCTGGGCAAGAGGTATGCCATCCCCACTGTGGCCCTGCGTTACTCCATCGTCCAGGGGCCGCGCCAGTCTTTCGCTAATGCTTATTCAGGGGTATGCCGCATCTTCTGCCTCTCCCTCGTCTTTGACCGCCCTCTGGTGGTCTACGAGGACGGTCAACAGGTGCGAGACTATGTGAATATCCACGATGCCGTAGAAGCGACCCTTTTGGCTCTGGAGGACCCCAGGACGGATTTCCGGGTGTTCAATGTGGGCGGTGGGCGCCCCTACACCGTCTTAGAGTTCGCCCATATAGCCCTGCAAGTCTGGGGTAAAAGAGGGAAAGATGCGCAGATAGAGGTTCCCGGGGTGTTCCGCTTCGGGGATACCCGCCACATCGTCTCGGACATCGCCAGTCTGCGCGCCCTGGGGTGGTCGCCCCGCTACACGCCCGAAGACAGTGTGCGCGAATATCTCACCTGGCTTTCAGGGCAGGAGTGCACCGCTGACCTCCTAGACCACGCCAGGGCTAATATGTATAATGCCGGCGTGCTGCGTTCGGCGGCGGTAAAAACATGATTATCGTCCAGACGCCTTTGCGTATCAGCCTAGCAGGGGGCGGCACCGACTTCGCTGAGTATTACCAGCATCGGGGGGGGCTCGTTGTCAACGCAGCCATAGATAAATATGTGTTTGTAATAGTCAAGGAGCGCTACGATGATAAGATTTACATCAACTACACTCGTAAAGAGATAGCGGACAGGGTGGACGATATTAGCCATGAACTTGTGCGGGAGGCTATGAAAATCACGGCCGTTAGGGACGGCGTGGAGGTAACTACCCTGGCTGACATCCCTTCGGAGGGGTCCGGACTGGGTTCCTCCAGTAGCCTGACGGTAGGCCTGCTGAACGCCTTCCACATCTATCAGGGGGAACAGGTTGGCCCGTATCAGTTGGCGGAAGAGGCTTGTGAGGTGGAAATCCACCGCTGTAATAAGCCCAGCGGGAAACAGGATCAATATATCGCATCCTTCGGAGGCGTGTGCGCTCTCCACTTCCACCAGGATGGAAAAGTAGAGGTGGAGCGTCTCCCCCTCTCGGAAAAGGAATTGCGCCGTCTGGCCTCCCACCTACTTCTTGTCTACACTGGCATAACCCGCCGGTCGTCAGACATCCTGGCTATCCAAATGGAGCGTTTCCACGAGAACGTTGGCTACTTGGACACCATAAGGGCACTAGCAGTTGAGGTGCGCACAGCCCTTCTAAGGGGAGACTTCGACAGCGTTGGCCGGGCTCTAGATGAAAACTGGCAACTTAAAAAGCGCCTAGCACCCGGCATCACTAATGAGCACATTGACAGAATGTACGAGCGGGCGCGCGAAGCAGGGGCACTAGGGGGAAAGGTCGCCGGTGCCGGGGGCGGGGGA
>JBKBKV010000031.1:0-21098 GCA_046294495.1 Dehalococcoidia bacterium
AGCCCTACGCTACGAGTAGAAGAGGGGGAGGGGGATAAGCCCTCCCCCTTTTCTGTTATCTGCGGGCCGCCGCCACCACCCTACGGGCAAACTCTGTGTCTATGGCCTTGGGCCAGGAGCGCTTCAAGGGGTCGCTCACCTTCACGGAGAAGCGCCCAATGCGCTCAATCTCTATGGTTACCGTCTCCCCATCCTGCACCGGGCCGATGCCCTGGTGGTTGGTGCCGGTGGCGATAACATCCCCTGGCTCCAGGGTGCAGACCCAGGAGGCGAAGGCGATGAGCTCAGGGATCTTGTGGGCCATGTCGCTGGTGTTATAGTCGTGGCGGGGCTGGTCGTCCACCCACAGGCGGATTTGCAGGTTGTGGGGGTCGGGCACCTCATCAGCGGTAACGATCCATGGCCCCATGGGGCCGAAGGTATCCCAACACTTGCCCAGGAAGAAACTGGTGCGCCCCTCAGGGTTCAGCCCACGGGCTGAGATGTCCATAAAGCAGGTGTAGCCAAACACATAGTCCATAGCCCTCTCTTCAGGCACTTTAGAAGCGCGCTTACCGATGACCACCGCCAGTTCCGCCTCGTGGTGGAAAACTGTGGCTTTGGCGTCTGGCAAAACCACGGTGTCCCCCGGCCCGATTACCGAGGTGGATGCTTTAATGAAGCAGTCCTTTTCAGCCGGGGGGCGCTGGCCGAACTCCAGGTAGTTCACAGCAGCGCAGAGGAGTTTACTGGGGCGGGGCAGGGGTGCGCGCAGGCGCGCCTGGTCCACAGGGATACCGCGTTGTGGGGAGGCCTGGGCGCGGCGCAGGTGGGCCTCCAGTTGGGAGCGCCGCTGGGGAAACTCGGCGATGAGCCGCGCCATCCGTTCTTGGGCGCGATAAGGGTCTCGGGTGCCTGGGGCACCTGGTATGGGAAAGACCCGGTCTTGCACAACAATGGCAGGGCGAAAGTCGTTGAATAAGGCTAGGCGCAAGGCGACCTCCTTTTCTATTACCCTATGAGGGCAGTGTCTTGAGCTGGATCGTCTCGTGGCGGCGGGGGCCGGTGGAGATAATGCCCACCGCGCATCCCAGCAGTTCCTCCAATCGTCGGGTGTAGCGCTGAGCCTCGGGGGGCAGGTCCTCCCAACGGGTAAGGCCAGCGGTGGGCCTGTGCCAGCCCGGAAGGTCTTCGTAGATGGGGGTGCACTGTGACAAGATAGATGCGCTGCTGGGGAAATGGTCTATGGTCTTGCCATTTAGACGATAGGCGGTGCAGATGCGCACAGGGTGGAAGCCGTCCAGCACATCCAGGCGGGTCAGGACAGCCATGTTTACACCGTTTACAATTGCCGAGTATCGGGAGGCCACAGCGTCAAACCAGCCGCATCGGCGCGGGCGTCCTGTGGTGGTGCCGTATTCCCACGCCCGCTCCCGAATGGCGTCGCCTGTGGCATCGGTAAGTTCCGTGGGGAAGGGGCCGCCTCCCACGCGGGTGGTATATGCCTTGTAAACGCCCACGACACCCTGGATGGCGCCAGGGGGAAGGCCGAGGCCGACGCACGCCCCCCCAACGGTGGGGTAGGACGAGGTAACGAAGGGGTATGTGCCGTGGTCCAGGTCTAATAGGGAGCCTTGGGCGCCTTCTAGGAGGATACGCTTCCCTTGGGCCAGGGCCTCCCGGATGGTAACCTCCACAGGGGCGATGAAGGGGCGCAGGCGCGCTGCCCAGTGGCGACACTGCTCATAAACGCTTTCCAGGGCGAAGGGCTGTGCTCCATAGACACGGGTGATAACGCGGTTCTTCTGCTCCAGGACAGACTTCAAGCGGGGCAGTAGGGCCTCTAAATCCAGCAGGTCGCCCACGCGGATGCCCAAACGCCCGGCCTTGTCCACATAAGCGGGCCCCACTCCCTTGCCCGTTGTCCCAATGGCGCCACGCCCTCGTGCCTCCTCCTCCAGACGGTCTAGGAGAATGTGGTAGGGCATAATAAGATGGGCGCGGTCGCTAACCTGGAGACGGTTTACATCAACCCCCTGCTTCCGGAGGCCGTCTATCTCTTGCAGAAGCACCTCGGGGTCTACTACCACGCCGTTGCCGATGATGCAGGTAACCTGGGGCCAGAAGATGCCCGAAGGCACCAGGTGGAAGGCGAACTGGCCTTGTTCGTTCATCACCGTATGGCCTGCATTGTTCCCGCCGGAGTAACGGGCCACAATGTGCATATCCCGGGCAAGATAATCAACTACCTTCCCTTTCCCTTCGTCACCCCACTGGCCCCCAATCACGGCGTAGGCTGGCATAAACCCTCCTGCGTAGCGTCAACTCCCTGACACCTGGGGTATGATATCAAAAACAAGCCTGTGGGAAAAGCCCCCTGGGAGGTGTCCCCATGAGCACCTCTTCCCTGGTGAGCATTGAGGATATAATCCTGGACAAGGACCGCCGGGGTGTGTCGGCCCTGCGCCCATATCTGCCCCTCCATTTCTGCACCCAGGCTGCTGCCTTTATCCTGACCTACCCAGGCACTGCGTTCATCGCCACGGGGTTTTACATCCTATCGGCCGGGTCGCCTGAGACTGATGGCCCCCCTGGGGCGGTGGCGCTGGGCAATGCTTTGGAAGCCCTTGGCTTCAGGGTGATATATGTCTCCGACCGCTACTGTGTGCCCGTTCTCCAGGGCCTCGCATCACCCTCTGCAGAGGTGGTGGATTTCCCCATCGCACCGGCCGATGAAAGCCAAAAGATAGCGCAAGACCTTCTTAGACGCTACCAACCCTCCCTTCTGATTTCTACCGAGCGGTGCGGCCTCACCCGCCAGGGGGTCTACCGCAATATGCGGGGCGTAGACATCACGCCCTACACCGCCCGGCTGGACTACCTGTTCCGAAGCCATTCGGCAACAGTTGGAGTGGGTGACGGTGGCAACGAGATAGGCATGGGCAAGGTAGCAGAGGTCATCCCCCTTATACCATCTCTCCCCAAGGACCCCGCCGCTACACCCACCACCCATCTGGTGATCGCCAGCGTATCCAACTGGGGGTGTTATGGGCTGGTTGCGTCTCTCTCCCTGTTGACGAAGCGTAATCTTCTGCCTTCGCCGGATGAGGAGATGGAGCGCATTCGTTACACGGTGCGCCTTGGGGCGGTGGACGGGATATCGGGGCTTCGGGAGCCTTCGGTGGACTCCTTCCCTCTGGAGGAGAACGGGGAGGTGGTGGCCCACCTGCATTGGCTGCTGGAGGCGCGGGGCGTTCCCCGTAAGGGCTAGGGAGGGGCGCGGTTCTCCGCCGGCGCCACCGCGTGCAGGATAGGGGGCAGGGGCTCTTTGCCCTCCCAGTGAATCACCTGGCGAGGAGTGATAACTACGGTGCCCACAGTAGGGCCATGGGGCATCGCAACCACCACCTGTTCATCCACCTGTAGGTCTAGGTCACGGGGGTCGGCGAAGACAACCCTGCCTCCCCGCTGGAAGCGGACCCCCGCCACTCTATAGAGCACAACCCCGGCTACCATTGCCACCTCTTTCAAGGGCTTGGGTAGGAGGATGCGGCCGGTAGGGTGAGACGGGGCAGGTGGAGCAAGGCATACTCCAGGGCGAGGGAGGGGTTCACATTGGCCTCCAGGTGCCAGCGCAGGGCCAGGAGCCTGCGCACAGCATCAGCCAGGTTGTCTACGGGGCACTGCTGGGCAAGGCCCTCCAGAGAGCGCACGGCATCGGTATTGACGACGCCCTGGGGGAAGCCAAGGCGTAGCAGGAGCAGGTCCCGCCACCACCAGGTCCACATCTCTATGGCGTCCAGCACCCAGGTGCGCTCCCGCCGCCAGCGGTCTGCCATCTGCTTGGCAAAAGTGAAGCGCTCCCGCAGGGGTGCCCCCGCCAGGTGTGCGAACTGCTCCAGCAGGCCCTCCCTCTCCTCCTGACGGAGGGGGTGTTCCCGCTGGCCTTTCTCCTCTTCTGTAACCTTTCCCAGGAAGCGCAAGGCCCATCCCAATCTCCCCTGGGCCAAACGGCTGGCCAGGTGGGCCTCCTCCGGGGTTGCTCCCCAGCGCTCCTGAAGGGCCTGGGCCAGTGCCTCTTGGGTGAGCAGACCCAGGCGCACCACCAAGCATCGGGAGCGCAGAGTGGGAAGGACGGCCTCTTCGTTGCAGGAGAGGAGAAGGAAGAGGGAGGGGCCCAGAGGCTCCTCGAGGGTCTTCAAGAGGGCATTGCCTGCCTCCTCGCTCAACTGCTCAGCACGGTCAACGATAATGGCACGGCGTCCGTGCAGGCGGGTTGTCAGATTGCAGAGAGCCGTCAGTCGGCGGATATCCCGGATGGAGATCTCCCTGCGCTGGACGCCATCCTGCACCCTTTTCACCTCCTCTTCGTCCAGAGGGTGGGCAAGGGCGAGGTAGATGAGGTCGGGGTGGGTGCGGGCCAGGGCAAGGCGGCAGGAGGTGCAGGCATCACAAGGCGGGGGGCCTAGCCCTTCCTGGGGGCCGGTGCAAAGGGCTGCCCTAGCCACCTCGCGGGCGAAGGTCTGTTTGCCTATACCCCCTGGGCCGACCAGAAGGTAGGCGTGGGCCAGGGTGCCCCCGGACAGCGCTCGTTGGAAGATGTCCAGGGCTTGCTTATGCCCTACTACCTGCCACATGTCTTGCCCTAGGGGAAGGTGTCCAGGGCCATCATGTCCTGGGGCGTCTCCCGGCGACGAATGAGACTTGCAGTGCCCTGGCGCACCAGGATAATGGCAGGACGCCCATTTAGGTTGTAGTTGCTGGCCATGGACGGGCAGTAGGCTCCGGCGGCGGGGAGGGCCACCAGGTCGCCCGGCTCTAGTGGGGGAAGCAGGACATCTCGTGCCAGGATGTCTCCCGATTCGCAGTATTTGCCGGCTATGGTAACGGTGGCGGTTGATGGCTCAAAGAGTTTGGTAACGGCGATAGCTTCGTAACGGGCGCCGTAGAGGGCAGGGCGGATATTGTCACCCATACCCCCGTCCACTGCCACATAGGTGCGCACCCCTGGGATAGTCTTCACGACACCAACCCGATAAAGGGCGATGGCGCTGGGACCTACAATGGCCCGCCCCGGCTCCACAATGAGGCGGGGCAGGGGCAGACGGTGGCGAGCACAGGCCTGCCGCAGGGCAGTGGCGATGGCATGGGCGTAGTCGGCAGGGGTTGGGGACCTCTGCTCTCGGGTGTAAGCGATGGCGAAGCCCCCGCCGGGGCTGAACTCCTCCAGTGGTGCACCGCTCTGGACGGCGAAATCTACGGCGATGGCGATGGCACGGGCGTATGGCTCCACCTCAAAAATAGGTGAACCGAGGTGGAAGTGGATGCCCCTCATGGACAGGTGTGGGGAAGCCAATGCCTGGCGCACTGCCTGTTGGGCCTGCCCTCCCTCCAGGGGGAAGCCAAACTTGCTGTCCACTACCCCAGTGGTGGTGTGAGCGTGGGTGTGGGGGTCCACCCCTGGGGTGATACGGAGGAGGATGGGTTGGACGGTGCCTTTCTGGGCAGCCAGGCGTTCCAGCAGGTCCAGTTCCTGAAAGTTGTCTACTACAAACCGCCCGATGCGGTAGTCTAGCGCGTCCTGCACCTCCTGGGGCGTCTTGTTGTTGCCGTGGAAGAAGATATTTTCCGGGGGGAACTCCACGGCGCGGGCGACGGCCAGTTCGCCCCCCGATACAATGTCTAGCCCAAGGCCCTCCTCCTGGAAGAGGCGTGCTAGGAAGGGGCTGATGTAGGCCTTGCAGGCGTAGATGACCTGGCTGTTGGGGTAGGCAGAACGGAAGGCCTGTCGGAAGGCACGGCACTGGCGCCGGAGGGTCTCCTCGTCAAATATGTAGAGGGGCGTGCCAAAGCGCTGTGCCAAGTCGGCCACGTCGCACCCCCCGATGGCCAGATGCCCTTTGTCGGTGGCCTGTGCCGTGTGGGGCAGCAAGTGGCGCAGAGGTTCCAGGGCGTTCAACGCCGGCTCCTACGGGCCTATTTCTATTGGCTCTTCCTTGACGAGGAAGAGGTTCTCTACCCTAGGGTCGCGCCGGGCTAGCCCCTCATCTATCACCTGGTGCATGGGGACAGGGTAAATGGCGGTGCGCAGAAGGGCGCTGTCCACCCGGGTCTCGCGGAAGCGGCGGGTGCCGTCTTCCAGGGATTCCTCGTAGGCAAACTCCCAGGCCAAGAGGATAACACGCACCCCCAGGCTCTGGAGTTTGCGCACCAGGGGGACAAAATCGCCGTCGCAGGTGATGAGGGCGATAACATCCACCCGCCGCTGAACGGCCAGGTCGTAGGCCTCCAGGGCGAGCCACACATCTATCCCCGTCTCCCTGGGGCGTTCCCCCCGCTCCTCGCGGAGAAGGTAGTGGGGAGTGATGCCCTCGTTGATAAGCACTTCATCAAAGACCCTGTCGGACAGGAGACGGTTGCGGGCGCTGGCAGTAGCCGCCGAGAAACGACCCCGGAAGTAGCGCGCCTCGGTGATGAGGCAGAAGTCCACAGGGACCCGCTCCCTTTGGGCTACCAAGTAGCGGATGAACTCCTGCACCCCCCGCAATGAGAGGCGGCTGTGCCGGGGATGGCCAAACTTGTAGTAGTTGGAGACCTCCGAAAAATACCCGCCGTCGTAGAAGACTGCGATACGGGTGAAGTTCCCACCTGCGGGTGCTCCCCCAAGCGGCGACTCATTGCTTTCGGAATGTGTTATCTGATAGCCCATAATCCCTCTCTTCTGCAGTGCTGAAGTGTGGCTCTAGCGGAGCAGGCGGTAATGGTTGTCCTGGAGGGCCACACGGCCCTCCTTTTCCAGTTTAGCCAGGTGGGTGCGAAGTTGGTTGCGGGCCATGGTGTGCAGGCGAGGCTCTAGTTCTGGGTATACCTCCTCCCGCAAGGCGTCCAGG
This sequence comes from Dehalococcoidia bacterium, assembly GCA_046294495.1. Lineage (GTDB taxonomy): Bacteria > Chloroflexota > Dehalococcoidia > Lucifugimonadales > HRBIN23 > HRBIN23. The sequence continues at coordinate 6,870 of JBKBKV010000031.1, forward strand.
GTTTTGGGGGCGGTGCGCAGGGCGTCTACAATCTGGGCCTCCCGCTCCAGGCGGTGTTGAATCAGTTCCTGGATCTTGGCCCGGGGGTTGCGCACCAGGGGGCCGTGCCCAGGGCAGATGACGGTTGGGGCATACTCCAAGAGGGTGTGCAAGGTTTGTAAGTAAAGGGCCATATCCCCCTCGTCGGGGTTCACCACGGTGGTGCCCATCCCCAGAACGGTGTCCCCGGTGAAGAGGACGCCCTCAGGGCGAAGGAGCACCGAGAGGCTCCCTAGGGTGTGGCCGGGGGAATGGATGAACTCCACTTCTTTTCCGCCCAGGTCAAGGCGCTGGCCGTGTGCCGGGGTGTGATGGACACGCACACTCGCCCCCTGCCTCTCAATGGCCTGGTTTATGGCCGGCTTCTCGGCTGGAGCGGCGTAGATGGGCGCACCGGTGGCCTGGGAGAGGGCCGCAGCCCCGCCCATGTGGTCCGGGTGGCGATGGGTGATGATGATAGCCGCCACGGGAGGCGGTTTGAGGGCATGGAGGTAGTCCAGACGGGCGCGGATGTGCTCGGGCTGGTTCCAACCTGTGTCTATCAGGGCGCTGTTGCGGGAGCCGACCACCACGTAAGAGTTGGGGGGGAAGAGGCCGGGGCCGGGGTTTTGCCCAACAGTAATAACATGAACGCCTGGCAAGATTTCCATTGCTTCCCTACCTCAAAAAGATCGGGGGTTCCTTCGGCTGTTGCACTACAGGTAACGCGCTGGAGTTACAGGGCTGTGCCACACTTCTCTATTATAATGGCACAGTGCACACAGTGTAAGGGGGGCGTTTCCGAAGCGGCCCTGGGTATCTTACCCTTGTTCTGGCCCCCGCGTTGGGTTAGGATGGTGCCCAAGAGGGGGTATGACAACCTCTAGAGTGCCCATTCCGGTGGGCGGTGTCCTCCCGTTGCGCACCCTGGCGACGGTGCTGGCCCTGGCCCTGGGCTGGGTGTTCATCTACCTGGACCGCACGACCCTTTACCCCCTGCTCCCAGTCATCGGTAAGGAGTTCCACCTCACAGGCACCCAGCAGGGGGCTATCGCCAGCGCCTATTTCTTTACCTATGTGGCCTTGCAGGTGCCTTCGGGTGTCCTGGGCGACCGCTTCGGGTTGAAGCGGGTGCTGGTGGTGATGTATGCCATAGCCGGGCTGGGGATGGTGGCGATAGGCCTAATGGCGCGCTCCTATCCCCTGTTGGTGTTTTTTGTTGCTCTGCACGCCCTGGGGGCCGGGGCGTATTACTCAACCTCTTACGGCATCACGGTGAGCAGTGTTCCCCCCCAGCGGCGGGGCATCAGCAGTGCCATTGTAACGGTGGGTATGGCTTCGGGGCTGGCCCTGGGGCTGGCCTTATCGGGGGTGCTTTACCAGGTGCTGGGGTCGTGGCGGGCGCCCTTTCTACTGCTGGGGTTATGCACCCTGGGGATGCTACCTATTTTCGGAGTGGGGGTGCACCCGCTGAGGGGTGCAGCAGGTTCGGCGGGCCGTTTGGGGCGCTTGTTCCGCCACCGGGGGCTAGTGATGTTGGGCATCGCCTCCTTCTTCATCTTGTGGAGCCAGTGGACGGTCCTCACCTGGGCACCGAGTTTCCTTTACCAGGAGCGGGGGTTGAACTTGCGCCAGTCGGGCTTGTATCGGGGGGTGGGGGCCTGGCGGGGGGGGGGGGGGGCATTGCTGTGGGGGCGCCTTTCGGACCGGATAGGGAGGCGTCGCCTGCTGGGGGTGCTCCTCCCCTTTACGGTGCTGTGTCTGGTGGGGGTTGCTCTCTCGCGCCAGCCGGCCCTTCTCGCCCTGGCTTTGGGGGGATTTGGGCTTACGGGTGCCCTGGCCCTGAACCCCCTTATCGTCTCCTGGACGGGGGATATCGCCCTTAGGCGCCCCGACCTGGGGGTGGGGACGGCCATTGCAGGCATTAACGCCCTGGCGGTGGGGAGTTCTATAGCGGCACCGGTGGTGAGCGGGCGTATTCTTGATGCCACCCGTTCCCTGGAAGGGGCCTTTTTCCTGGGGGCGGCGTGTGTGGCCATAGGCTGGGGGCTATTGTGGGCGGTGCCAGATGAGGGGAAGTAGAGAAATCTTTGAGCATTTGGCAGACCGCTATGAGGCGTGGTTCGCTAGTCCCGAGGGGAGGGTGCTTTTCCCTACCGAGGTGGAGGCCCTTCGTCCCTTGTTGCACTCCTTACCCCAGCCCTGGCTGGAGGTGGGGGTAGGCACGGGGGCCTTCGCCCAAGCCCAGGGTGTGCCCTTAGGAGTAGACCCGGCCCGTCCCATGTTGGCCTACGCACGCAGGAGGGGCATACAGGTGGTGCAGGGGGTTGGAGAGCGGCTCCCGTTCCGCTCGGGGGTGTTTGGTGGTGTGCTTATGGTGGTAACCATCTGCTTTGTAGAGGACGCTTTGCAGACCCTTCGGGAATGCGCACGGGTGCTCAAAACCGGGGGTGGGCTGGTAGTGGGAGAGGTGGAGAGGGAAAGCGCCTGGGGGCGTCTGTATCAGGAGAAGGGGCGTCAGGGGCACCCCTTTTACGCCCACGCCCGCTTCTACACTTGGTGGGAGACGGGGCGACTGATGCTTCAGGCGGGGCTTCGCCTTGTGCGCTTCTCTTCTACCCTGTGCCAGGGCCCTCCAGCACCTGCTGCCCCTGAACCGGCGCAGGAAGGCATCGCCCCCCACGCCTCCTTCGTGGCGCTGCTAGCGGTGAAGGATAGATAGCAAGATGCACGCCTGGTTGACCCCTCTCGCGTTTCCCTTTAGGATTGGAGCAGAAGTGGTCTGGGAGGGTCAGGTGTGAACACTACCCCTTGGCCCGATGTGCGCCCTCTGCGCCGCTCCTTCTTCGGCGTCCCCACCTGTGGGGATGTGGAGCGCCTTGACGCACAGGTAGTCTTCATCGGCGTTCCCTTTGACCAGGGGACCACCAACCGCCCTGGCGCCCGCTTCGGCCCTAATGCTGTGCGGGACGCACGCGTCTACGACTACTTCACACCCTTTGAGCCCGAGCCTCCCCCAGCCGGCGGCCTATACGATGTGGACCTGGGCACCGAACTCCTGAAGGGCGTCAGCATGGCCGACCTGGGGGACATAAATGTGGCCCCCTCAAATGTAGAGTTGGCCTTTGACCGCCTCACCCGGACAGTGCAAAGGGTGGTGGAGAAAGGGGCCTTCCCTGTAGTCGTGGGTGGCGACCATTCCATAACCTTCCCTGTGGTGCGGGGGCTGGAGCGCTTCGCCCCCCTGGGCATAGTCCACCTGGACGCCCACCTGGACTATACCCACGACTACCAGGGAGTGCGCTACTATCACGGAAGCCCTATCCGCCGGTGTGCCGAACTCCCCTTTGTAGGCCCCATTAGCCACATCGGCATAAGGGCGGTGCGCCGGAAGCCTGTAGAGGAGGCCCGCCAGCGGGGCAACCTGATTATATCTGCCGAGCGCTTCCGCCTGGTGGGGGCGAAAGGCGTTGCAGACCTTTTGCCCCCTTCCCCTTACCTTTACATAAGCCTGGATATTGATGTCCTGGATCCAGTTGTGGCCCCTGGCACAGGGACCCCTGCCGTAGGAGGGCTTACCTATCTGGAGGTGCGGGACTTCCTGCGGGCAGTGGCCCATAGGGGGAAGGTAGTTGCCTTTGACCTGGTAGAGGTGGCCCCGGAATACGACCACGCCCAGGTTACTGCCCTGGCAGCCGCCCGCCTTGTGGTTGACCTGTTGGCCGCTGTCTTCCCGCCTGACCCTAATAATAGGCGATAGGAGGGGCTATGGCGCTACGGAGTGTCTGGCGACCCCAAAGGGACGAAGTGGTGGCCCTACATGGGGTGGTAGCCAGCAAGGACCCCCTGGCTACCCAAGTAGGGCTGGAGGTGCTCAAGCAAGGGGGCAATGCTGTGGACGCCGCCGTGGCGGTGGGTTTCTGTCTGTGTGTGGTGGAACCCATGATGACCTGCGTTGCAGGTGTGGGGTATATGCTTATCGCTTTGCCCAATAGGGGCGAGGAGGTGGTGATAGACTACGCCCCTCGTGCCCCACGGGGCGCACGCCCGGATATGTATCGTATCCTGGGCGAGGCCCCGGCCCTCATTGGCCTCTACCAGGTGGAAGACCGCGCCAATGAGGTGGGGTATCTCTCTATAGGGGTGCCAGGGACGGTGGCTGGCCTATGCCTGGCGCACCGCCTCTATGGCGCGCTGCCACTGCCCTTCCTGCTGGAGCCTGCCATTCACTACGCCGAGCAAGGTTTTGAGGTGAACTGGTATCTGGCCCTGTGCATCAGCAACGCCATGGAGGACTTGCAGCGCTTCCCTGGAGCCGCCGAGGTGTTCTTGCCCTATGGGCGCCCGCCCTACAGTTCCCCCAAGCCGGCCGAACGCCTGGTGCAGCGCGATCTGGCGGAGGTGCTGAAGGCCATCGCCCGGCAGGGGTCAGACGCCTTTTATAAGGGCGATGTCGCCGCCGCTATAGAGGCAGACATGCGTGCCAACGGTGGCCTCATCACCCGGGAGGATTTGGCACATTATGAGGCGGTTGTGCGTGCCCCTTTGCGCCTACCCTGGCGGGGGGTGGAGGTGCTGGCTCCCTGGGGCGCCAACGGCGCTATTACCGCTCTGGAGACCCTGAACATCCTGGAGGGGTTTGACCTGAAGGGGCTTGGCCATAACAGCGCGGCCTATCTGCACACCTATGCCGAGGCCTCAGGCCACGCCTTCGCCGACCGCTACTACTATTTGGCGGACCCGGAGGCGGCGCCGGTGCCCTTGCGGGGCCTCCTGGGCAAGGACTATGCCAGACAGGTAGCCCAAGCCATTCGCCCCGAGCGCACTTCCCTTTCCCTTCCCCAGGGCCAGTTCCCGTGGGCCTACTACGAAGGGCGCCCCCTGCACGACCCGTGGGCCTTTGAGGGGCGTCCCCGCCCCACCGCCTTTGCCCCTTCGGCTCCTAGCAGCGGCGACTGCACCACCCATTTCTGCACTGTAGACAAGGAGCGGAATATGGTCTCCTGCACCCAGACGGCGGTGAGCCTATTCGGCTCCAAGGTGGTCAGCAAGGGGTTGGGTATCCTCTGGAACAACGCCATGCTCTGGTTCAACCCAAAGCCTGGCACCGCGAACTCCATCGCCCCATGGAAGCGTCCCCTGGTGAACATGACACCTCTCCTGGTGAAGCAGGGGGGATACCCCGCCATCGCTCTGGGCGCTCCGGGAGGAAGGCGTATCATTGACTGCAACACTCAGGTCTTCCTGAACATGGTGGAGTTCGGTATGGGGCCACAGGAGGCGGTGGCGCACCCCCGCATTGATATGAGTGGTGCCGAGGTGCTGGTGGACGCTCGCCTAGGCGAGGAGGTGGCGGAAGGACTTCGCCAGCGCGGGCATACGGTCTTGGTGGCCGAGGAGACGCCCGCTGATATCAACTTCGCTACCCCCCTGGCCGTGCAAGTAGACCACCACCAAGGGGTGGTGCGGGCAGGGGTGGATGTGTTCCGCCGCGCCGAGGCGATGGGTTACTAGTAAACTAAGGAGGCGAAATGGCAACATCGCCCACAAAAGAGGCTCTTATCCAGGGTTTTGACAGGCGTATTCAAGATGCCCTGCGCTGGTATGAGACTTACGGCGAGAAATCCTCCGGGAAAGTGGGGGTGTGGGGGGCCAAGGAGGTGCTCGCCCACTGCATCTTCTGGCATCTCACTACCGCCGAGGGGATGGAGGCGGTGGGCAGGGGTGGTAACCCCCGCTCCCTAAACGCCCCCACCGATGAGTTGAACGCCCAGGCCGTTGCTCAGCGGGCCGGGAAATCCCTTGCCGACCTTATCGCCGAGGCCCGCCAGGCCCACCTGCGCCTTGTGCTGGCTGTCCGTGCCCTGCCAGACCTGGAGAAGACTGTCCTATTGCGGGCGGACGGCACCACCCAGACGGCGCGCCAGCGTCTGGAGCGCATCGCCAACCACTGGTGGGAGCACATCGACCAACTGGAAGGGAAGCACCCATAGGGGGCGGGATGGGGCGTATCTCAGACCTCCAGGAGCGGTATGAGCGTCTGGACCGCAAACTGGCGGTGAAGGGCGAAGAGGCCATTGACACCTCCTGTCTCTTGGCCTTTGACTACGAGTATCCCCACCAGCCGGCGGAGGTTACCATTGAGACAGAGGAGTTCACTGCCGTCTGCCCGTGGACGGGCCTGCCAGACTATGGCAAGCTGACCATCACCTATATGCCGCGAGACAGGTGCGTAGAACTCAAGTCCCTGAAATACTACCTGCTCTCTTACCGGGATGTGGGCATCGTGCAGGAGCACGCTGCCAATCGCATCTTGAAAGACCTGGTGGCCCTGTGCCGCCCCCGCTGGATGAAGGTGTGCCTTGACTACAAGGTGCGTGGAGGTATCCACACCGTCGTAACGGTGGAGTATCGGGAGACGGCAGCCTAGATGGGGTTCTCGCGGCTCTTCCTGGTGGTCTCTGTCCTCTTCGTTACCGCCCTTATCACGGCCAATATTATCGCCGTGAAGTTATTCCAGGTGGCCATCATTGCTCTACCCTGGGGCGGGAGTGTGTCGGTTATCCTGCCTGTGGGGGTGCTCATCTTCCCCCTCAGTTACATCCTCAACGATGTGCTGACGGAGGTCTACGGCTACCGCACGGCTCGGCTGGTTATCTGGGTGGGCTTCCTCTGCAACGGGGTGGCGGTGCTGTTCATCTGGCTGGGGGGCCTTATCCCTCCGGCGCCTGGATGGGAAGGCCAGGAGGCCTATCAGCGCATCCTGGGCTACACCCCTCGTCTGGTTGGGGCCTCTTTCGCTGGCTACATCGTGGGCGAGTTGTCTAATGCTCTAGTGCTGTCGCGTCTCAAAGTGGCGACGCGGGGGCGATGGCTCTGGCTCCGCACTATCACATCTACCCTGGTGGGGGAGGGGCTGGATTCCCTGGTGTTCATAACCATCGCTTTCGCGGGAACGGTGGGCAACGCCCTGCTGGCCCAGATTGTGGTGGCCCAGTGGCTAGCCAAGAGCCTTTACGAGGCCTTGGCCACCCCTCTCACTTATCTGGTGGTGGGCTACTTGAAGCGGCGGGAGGGGCTGGACACCTACGACTATGACCTCACCCTCCATCCCCTGCGGGTGCTGCGGTAAGGGGGCCTTCTAGACACCCACTTCCTCCAGCCACCTGAGCACCAGCAGGTTGAACAACTCGGGCTGGTCTACATTGGAGCCGTGCCCCGCCATGGGGATGAAGGAGAGGAAAGCCCCCTTGATGTTCTGGGCCATATAGTAAGAGGCGGCGATAAAGCCCTTGTCCCTCGTCCCGCAGAGGATTAGGGTAGGGGTGTTTATCTTCTCCAGGGGGAGCATGTGGATGCCCGCCATCACCCTTCGGCTCACCAGGGCGAGGCCTGTGGGGTTGTGGCGGCGCATCACATCGGGGGGTGTATAGTAGTCGTCTACGGCGTATTGGCTGCGCATGAAGGCCTCCACGCCCCCTGTCTCCAGCAGGCGGGCGCGCTCCTCGCACTGCCTGTCCCATTCGGCCAGGCGCTGGGGATTGCGGTAGCCGGGGCCGGTGTCCATCAGGACCAGGCTCCTAACCATGTCGGGGTGGGCCAGGGCGAAGCGCATGCAGACCACACCCCCCAAGGATAGTCCCCCTACTACTGCTTGGCTTACTCCCAGATGGCGCAAGAGTTGGTAAAGGTCTTCAACGACGATATCCATAGAGTATTTCGTGGGGTCGCTGGGCGCTTCGCTTTGCCCGTGGCCGCGCATATCATAGATGATGAAGCGGTAGCGTTGGGAAAGGGCGGGGACTTGGGGTTTCCAGGATACGGTTGTCCCCGCATAACCGTGGGTGAACACCACCGGATACCCCGCCCCGTGCTCCTCGTAGTAGAGGCGAATACCGTTGACGGTTGCTACGGGCATACTCCCTCCTTGCGGTGCCCCCTGACAGGGGGTGAGCCGTGCGTTATCATACTAGTCTGTAATGGGTCGTTGAGCAAGGAGGAGCATGATACAGCAGCGCTATACGGTGGTGCACTTCGGCCCCATGAACTCTCACCATGTGGAGGAGGAGCGGGCGGTGCTGGCTTCCATCGGGGCAGAACTGGCCACTGCCCCCCGTCCCCAGTCGGAGGAGGAAGTTGTGCGCCACGCCCAGGATGCCGACGCCATCATCGCTGTTAGCGGACCTTTCACCCGTCGGGTCTTCCAGGGACTGCGCCGATGCAAGGTGGTGGTGCGCACCGGGGTGGGGGTGGACACGGTGGACATCCCGGCGGCCACCGAGGCTGGCATAGCCATCGTGAATGTGCCCGACCTGTGGACGCGAGAGGTAGCCACCCACGCCATGGCTATGCTCCTGGCACTGGTGCGCAAACTGAAAAGCCTTGACCTGGCCGTCCGCGAGGGGCGATGGCGCACCGCCATTGAGGCACCTTTCCAGCACCTTTATGGCCAGACCCTGGGGATCGTTGGGTTGGGGCGCATCGGGCGGGCCTTTGCCCGGCGCGCGCGAGGGTTTGAGTTCCGCCTTATCGCCTGCGACCCCTACATTCCCCGTTCGGTCTTTGAGCAGGAGGGGGTGGAGCCTGTTTCTTTCCAAGACTTGCTTCGTCAGGCAGACTTCGTCTCCATTCACACCCCCCTGACGCCCGAGACGCGCCACATGTTCAACGAAACGGCCTTGCGTCTAATGAAGCCCACCGCCCTTCTGGTAAACACGGCCCGTGGGGGAGTGGTAGACGAGAAGGCGCTCATTCGGGCGCTCCAGGAGGGGTGGATCGCCGGCGCCGCCCTGGATGTGCTGGAGCAGGAGCCCCCGTCCCCCGATAACCCCCTGCTCCGGATGGAGAATGTGCTCCTGTCGCCCCACGCCGCCTACTACTCGGATCGAGCAGTGGCGGGCCTCCCCCGACGGTGCGCCGAGGAGGTGGCAAGGGTGTTGCAAGGGAGACTGCCTCTTCACCTGGTCAACCCTGAGGTTGGCGAACGGCTCGCCCTCCGCCCCTAGGAGGGGCAATGCTTTCCCCTCTGGAGGAGGCTATCCGACTGCGCATCCATCGGGAGGGGCCAATCCCTTTTGCCCACTTTATGGAGATGGCCCTATATTACCCCCGGGGTGGGTATTACCGTGGTGGCAGGGGGGCTGGCACGGGAGGGGACTACTTCACCAGCCCCCAGGCGCACCCTGCCTTTGGGGCGCTCTTGGCGGTGCAGGTCTACCAGGTATGGGAGGCCCTGGGGGGGCCCAGCCCCTTTTCAGTGGTGGAGCAAGGGGCGGGGGAAGGCCTGCTCGCCAGCGACCTATTGGCCTTTGCCCCGTTCCTAGATACCGATTTCTACTCCGCCCTCCGCTATCTGGCGACCGACATAAGCAGACCTTCTGAAACCGACCTGGCTATCCAGGCCGGCGCCCAACGCCTATTGGCATCGTGCTTGCCTGTGCGTGGAGTTGTGGGGTGTATTATCGCCAACGAGCTGCTGGATTCCTTCCCCGTGCATCGCTGGCGTATTCACCGGGGGAGCCTTCAAGAGGCCTATGTGGCCCTGGAGGGGGAACGCCTGGCCGAGGTGTGGGGGCCTCCTTCTACGCCTGCCCTGGGGGAGTGGGTGCAGGCCCTGGGTATCCCGCTGGTGGACGGGTTGGAGGGGGAGGCGTGTTTGGCCATGCCGAGTTGGGCACAGGAGGTTTCTACCGCCCTGGAGTGTGGTATGGCCATTGTAATAGACTACGGGGGTGCAGCAGGAGACCTCTACCGTCCAGGCCGCGGGGGCACCATCCGGGCTTTCCGCCAGCACTTGGCCACTGGCACCATCTATAGGTATATTGGACGGCAGGACATCACCGCCTCGGTGGATTTCACCTCCCTTCAACGGTGCGCCCGGGAGGCTGGGCTGGAGGTGCTGGCCCTAACCAACCAGTGGGCTTTCTTACGCAACCTGGGGTGGGACGCCTTCCGCCGAGCGCTCTTGCGCCTGCGCCTTCCCCCTGGCGACGGTGAGGCGAACCGCTTCGGCTTGCAGGCTCTTGTGCAGAAAGAAGGTCTGGGAGGGTTTGGGGTGTGTCTGCTAGGGAAAGGGCTTCCCCCACTGGAACCGTGGGGGGTATGCGGGCTTACCCCCCCAGGGCAAGCCCTGTTGCAGCGCGCCTTGATGGAGGGGGCGCCGCGCCTTACTTCTGCCCATATGCCCTTGCTGGCGGGGCGCTATCCTGAGCAGGCGGTAACCTGGCGGGGGTTTGGCAGCAGCGACCCCCATCTTGCATCTCCTTGGGCAGAGCCGTATCATGGTGCTTGACGGTGAGGAGAGTGGGCTATGCAGGAGATGGTCATAGACAGCATCCGGGTAAGTCTGATGAACTACCAGCGGGTGGTTATCCTCAAAGAGAAAGGGGCGGAGCGCTACCTGCCCATCTGGATCGGGCCTGCCGAGGCCGACTCCATCGCCATCAAGTTGCAGGATGTCCAGGTGCCCCGTCCCCTTACCCACGACCTGGTGCGCAACATCGTCCACGCCCTTGGGGCGAAAGTCTCCTATATCGTGGTAAATGACCTGAAAGACGACACCTTCTACGCCAAAATCGTTCTGGAAGTAGACGGCAGGACGCTAGATATAGATGCCCGGCCCAGCGACGCTATCGCCATAGCGGTGCGGGTAAACGCCCCCATCTATGCCGAGGAGTCGGTGCTGGAGAAGGCCGCCGTCACGCCGGATAAGGAGAGCGAAGAGGCCGGGGCAAAGAGCGAGAAGCCCGAGAAGGTTACCGAAGAGGAGATGCGCAAACTGGGTGCCTTCAAGGAGTTCATTGAGGGCCTGAACCTGGAGGACCTAGGGAAGGGGAAGACATCCTAGTCTCCAGGTCTGTTGGCGGAGCGTGGGGTATTGACCCACCTCCCCTTCTGTGATAAACTGCACAAACATGGAGGAGGGGTGTGGCCTGGTGGGTTCCAGCCCTGCGCATCGCCGGAATGGGCTTTTACATCGGCGTGTGTATCGTTGGGGGCATCGTGGGGGGGTGGCTCCTGGATAAGTGGCTGGGGACAAAGCCGTGGCTCACTCTGGCGGGTGTGGTGCTGGGGAGTGTGGTAGCCTTTTATGGGGTCTACCGCATGCTGGTGCCCTTTCTCCTCCGGAACGGTGCGCCGAAATCCGATAAGTAAGGAGGAAGGCTCCTGGTGGGTCGTGGCACACGCTGGTTGGTGCTAGCGGCCCTAGTAGTTGTGGCCCTGGGATTGGCGGGACTACTCACCGGGGCTATAGGCTCGGCCTTCTTAGGGCGTGAGCCTTTCCTGCATCGCCCCCATGTTCAGTTGGCCGCCGAGCACCTACCCTGGAGTATTGGCCCCCTTACCCTGCGCAACACCCTTCTTTCGGCGTGGCTGGCCACCATCGTCATCCTCATCCTATTTGTGGGGGGTGCGCGTGGGGTGAAACTGGTTCCGGGGCGCTGGCAGAGCATCGTGGAGGTCTTTATTGAAAGCCTCTACCGCTTTGTGGAGAGCGTTGTAGGTCGCAAATACGCCCGCACCTTCTTCCCCGTTATCGCCACTATCTTTATTTTTGTGGCCTTCAACGCCTGGCTGGCCCTTCTCCCCGTTTATCCCTCCCTGGGCTTCAAGGAGGAGGTGGTGAAGGAGGGTCATCAGGAGACGGTGTTCATCCCCCTCCTGCGCAGCGCCGGAACAGACCTGAACATGCCCCTGGCCTTGGCGCTGGTCTCCTTTTTCTTCGTGGAGTTCTGGGGGTTCCGCACCATGGGGTTGGCTTATCTGGGGAAGTTCTTGCGGGTCGGTAACATCTTGCGGGGGAGGGTATTCCAGGGTTTCATTGACCTGTTCGTGGGTATTCTGGAACTGCTCAGCGAGTTCATCCGTATCGTCAGTTTTACCTTCCGCTTGTTTGGGAACATGACGGCAGGGGAAATCCTCCTGCTGGTATCGGGCTTTCTGGTTACTTTCGTGTTCTCGGTGCCCTTCTATGGGCTGGAGATCCTGGTAGGCTTTGTGCAGGCCCTGATCTTCGCCGGGCTGACCACAGTGTTTGTAGCCCTAGCAGTGGCCGAGCACGGTGAAGGTGAGCACCATTAGGAGGGGGTATGTCGCTTATCCTGCTGGCTGGGATCTTTGTCCTCATCGCCCTGGCGGCGGCGGCGGTAGGGGGGGTGTGGGCCCTATACACTAAAGAGTAGGACAGGCAAAGAAACTAAAGGAGGGGGATTCTATGCCACCTGAGCAAGCGCTGAGCCCTGAAGCCGTCAAGATGTTGGGGGCTGGGCTGGCCATTGGGCTGGGCCTGATTGGGCCGGGGATTGGGATAGGGGTGCTGGGGGCGGCGGCCATGAACGCCCTGGGGCGCAACCCCGAGGCGCGGGGCGCTATCCTTACCAACATGATCTTAGCCATCGCCTTCGCCGAAGCCTTGGGCATCTATGCCCTCATCGTGGCTGTTATTTTGGCCATGGTGGCATAGGGGCCAGCCTCCTTTCTGGAAGGAGCCATATGGCTAAACTGGGGTTTGACCTCCCCAGCCTTATCACATACCTGGTGAACTTTGCCATCCTCCTGACCATCCTCTACTTCTTCGTCTACAAGCGGGTGCTGGGTATGCTGGACGCCCGCTCCCAGCGCATCAAGGAGGCGGTGGAGGAGGCCGAGCGCGTAAAGCGGGAATCGGCCAAGGCTCAGGAGGAGATGCAAAGGCAGGTAGAGCAGGCTCGCCGGGAGAGCCAGGCTATCCTGGAACAGGCCCGCCAGATGGCCGAGCGCTACCGGGAGGAGGAGCGCCAGCGGGCACGCCAGGAGGTGGAGGCCACCCTTCAGAGGGCGCGCCGTGAAATCCAGGCGGAGCGGGATGCCGCCATTGAAGAGGTGCGTAGGCACTTCGCCGACCTGGCCATCAGGGCTGCTGAGCGCGTCCTGGAGCGTAGCCTGGACAGGGAGGCCCATCGCCACCTGGTGGAACGGGTGCTAGAAGAGGCCGAAGACCTGCGGAGGAACTAACCGGTGCCGGGACGAAGCCTCCCATCCCCGAAACGCTACGCCCAGGCCGTCTGGCAAATCGCCCAGGAGCAAGGCGTGGTAGACACCTGGATGCAGGACCTGCGCGCCTTGGCCGAACTGGCCAGCCGCGACCAGATAGCCACACTTCTGGACTCCCCCAGCATCCCGGTGCGGGAGCGGGTGGCTCTTGTGCGGGAGGCTCTCCCTGCCCTGGCCCCCCTCGCCTATAACCTGGTAGCCCTGCTGGTGGAGCGGCGGGCGTTTCGCATTCTCCCCTGGGTTGCCCAGGAGTTCCAGCGCCTGTCCGACGAGGCGGAGGGGGTTCTGCGGGTGGAGGTTACTAGTGGGGTGCCCCTTACCGACAGCGACCAGCAGGACCTGGCCGAGCGTCTAGGGCGCGTTACAGGGAAGCGGGTGGTTCTCGTGCTCCGCACCGACCCCTCTCTCCTGGGGGGTGTGGTGCTTCGCATCGGCGACCGTGTTATAGATGGGAGTGTGCGCGGCATGCTCTCCTCTATGCGCAAGACCTTGGTGGAGGCCGGGTAAATCTTCGGCTGTGGAGGGTGTATATGACCATTCGGGGACAGGATATAGTTAGCGTTCTGCGCCGCCAGATTGAGGGCTATGAGGCCCGGGTCGGTATGGCGGAGGTGGGCACGGTGGTAGAGGTGGGGGATGGCATCGCCCGGGTGCACGGCCTGGCTGGGTGCCGCTATAGCGAACTGGTGGAGTTCCCCGGCGGCAATCTGGGCATCGCCTTGAACCTGGAGGAGGACAGCGTGGGTGTGGTGCTCCTGGGGGGTGAGGCAGAGGTCAAAGAGGGGGATACCGCCCGCACCACGGGGCGTATTGTAGAGGTGCCGGTTGGAGAGGCCCTCCTGGGGCGGGTGGTGGACGCCCTGGGCCGCCCCCTGGATGGTAAAGGCCCCATCAAGACCGACCGCTTCCGCCCGGTGGAGCGGGTGGCCCCCGATGTTACCAAGCGCAAGAGTGTGGATACACCGGTGCAGACGGGCATTAAGGCTATTGACGCTATGATCCCTATCGGGCGGGGGCAGCGGGAACTCATCATCGGCGACCGCTCCACAGGCAAGACCGCCCTCTGTTTGGACACCATCATCAACCAGAAGGGGCAAGACCTCTACTGCATCTATGTGGCCATTGGGCAGAAGGCGTCCAAGGTGGCCCAGGTGGTTGGGGTCTTGGAGCAGCACGGTG
>JBKBKV010000032.1:0-21049 GCA_046294495.1 Dehalococcoidia bacterium
GTGCCCCTTGTGGCTCCCACCAGCACCGAGGAGCGCATCGCCCTGGCGTGCCAGGGGGCTGGCGGGTTCATCTACTGCGTGAGCGTAACGGGGACGACCGGGGCCAGGGAGGCCCTTTCCCCAGAGGTGCCCGACCTGGTGCGCCGAGTGCGCCGCCATACCTCTCTACCTGTGGCGGTGGGGTTTGGCATCTCCCAGCCGGAGCACCTGCAGGCTTTACAGGGGGTAGCCGACGCCGTTGTGGTGGGGAGTGCCCTGGTGCACACCCTGGCGCAGGCCCCCTCTGGCCAGGAGGCCCAGGCGGGAAAGGAGTTCATCGCACGGCTTCTAGCAGGGCTACGCCCCATTACGCCTTCAAGGGGGGTCCTGTGAAGCCAATAGTCTGCCGTGGCGTGCGGGGCGCTACCACCGCTTCCGCCAACACCCGAGAGGCCATTCTGGAGGCCACCAAGGAACTGCTTCACGCCCTTGTAACGGCCAACTCCCTAGACACGCAAGACATTGCTATGGCATTATTTACGACAACGAGGGACTTGAACGCCGAGTTCCCGGCGGTGGCGGCCCGCCAGATGGGGTGGGAGAGCGTTCCCCTGATGTGCACTCACGAGATGGAGGTTCCCGACGGCCTCCCACGGTGCATCCGGGTGCTCTTGCTGGTGAACACGGACAAGGCGCAGGAAGAGATACGCCATATTTACCTACGGGAGGCGGTTAACCTGAGAAAGCGAGGGATGGAAGATGCTCCAGCGAGGTGATCTGGTGGCTTCCACCCTGCGCTCAAGGGGGTGGTTTTGGGGCACCAAGTTGGCGCCGCTATACCGACCCCAATCAGAGCGCAAGGAGGGAGCATGGACAACGGAAAATTCGGGAGGTAGCAGGGATGATAGTGGTTATGCACCAAGGAGCATCAGAAGAGGAGATACAGCGGGTTGTCGCCCATATTGAGAGCAAGCCCGAGTTCCGCGCTCATGTATCCAAGGGCGTGGAGCGCACCGTTATCGGCATCATCGGGCAGATCTACCCAGAACTGAAGGATGAACTGGAGACCCTGCCCGGGGTGGCAGAGGTGCTCCGTGTTACTAAGCCCTACAAACTGTCCAGCCGGGAGTTCCACCCATTGGATACCCAGGTGCGGGTTGGGGATGTGGTCATCGGCAACGATGAAGTGGTGGTGATGGCCGGCCCCTGCTCGGTGGAGACCGAGAAGCAACTGCTGGAGACGGCCTTTGCGGTGAAAGCGGCAGGGGCGCGCATCCTGCGGGGAGGGGCTTTCAAGCCCCGCACCTCCCCCTACAGTTTCCAGGGTCTGGGGGTGCAGGGCCTGCGCCTTCTGGCCAAGGCGCGAGAAGAGACAGGCCTGGCGGTTATCACCGAGGTGATGACAGCCGAGGATGTGGAACTGGTGGCCACCTACGCCGACATCCTGCAGATAGGCGCCCGGAATGTGCAAAACTTCAAACTCCTGCACGCTGTGGGGAAGGTGGACAAGCCTGTGCTCCTGAAGCGGGGCTTCGCCACTACCTACGAGGAGTGGCTCCTGGCCGCCGAATACATCCTGGCGGGGGGCAACGAGCAGGTTATGCTGTGTGAGCGTGGCATACGCACCTTTGAGACCTACACCCGCAACACCTTGGATATAGCCGCGGTGCCTGTTATCAAGCGCATGAGCCACCTGCCCATTGTTATTGACCCCAGCCACGGCACGGGGAAGTGGCACCTGGTAACGCCCATGGCCCTGGCAGCGGTGGCGGCAGGGGCGCACGGCCTGCTGATAGAGGTGCACCCCAACCCCGACCAGGCCCTTAGCGACGGTGCCCAATCGCTGACGCCCGAGAACTTCCGAAAACTGATGGAGGGGGTGCGGGCGGTGGCTGGTGCCCTGGGAAAGCGGGTGGCCCCGCCTAGCGAAGCGGTAAGGGTATAGCCCCACGGGGTGATGCTGAAGGGGGAGCGGGAGGGCGGCTCCCGCTCCCCCTTCGCATTAGGCGAAACCTACCGCACCGATAGAAAAAGGCAGCAGATGCGCCTCCCGCACTTGTGGGCACATGGGGTATAATAAAAGCGTCCCCACAAGCGCCCCGTGCTCGGGTGCCCCGACGCTATAGATGCAAACCCATAGCAAGGAGGACGCTGTTTTTCTCCCAAGGGTTGACTATATAGGGGAAACCTTCGCCTTGTTGTAGGGGGTGGAATGGCTCGCCAAGTGCTCCAGTTCAACGAGGTAGGCCAGGGGAGTATCCCCCTGGCCGGCGGGAAAGGTGCAAGCCTGGGAGAGATGGTCAAAGCCCACATACCCGTCCCCCCAGGCTTTATTATTTCCGCTTCTGCATATCGGGCGTTCTTGGAGCAGGCCTCTCTGCGGGAGCGCTTAGCAGAAGTTCTACAAGGCCTGGACCACACCGACCCCACGGCCCTGGAGTATGCTAGCCAGCAGGCCCAACGCCTTATCCTAGAGGCACCCTTCCCGGAAGACATCGCCCAAGAGGTAGCAAAGGCATACCATGGAATGGGCGACGGTTTTGTAGCAGTGCGCTCGTCGGCCACTGCAGAAGACCTCCCGGAGGCCTCCTTCGCCGGCCAGCAGAGCACCTTCCTGAACATCCGCGGGCTTCCCCAGGTGCTCCGCGCCGTCCAGGCCTGTTGGGCATCCCTCTTCGGGGCGCGGGCTATTTTCTACCGGGCCGAGCACCACTTTGACCACATGAAAGTTAGCATCGCCGTCATCGTCCAGCGCATGGTGCAGTCCCAGGTGTCGGGGGTGCTCTTCACCGTTGACCCGGTTTCCCGGGACAGGGGCCTTATGGTCATTGAGGCGGTGTATGGACTGGGGGAAGCCGTGGTGGGGGGTGCCCTGGTGCCCGACTTCTACCCCGTCCGTCGCACCCCCAAGGGCACCCTCCGCCTGGAGCGGGAGCGGGTGCGCATAAGCCGCCAGCCTTGGAAACTGGTGCGCAATCCCGATCCCTCACCTAATCTGGAGGACGCCAACCTGCGGGTAGAGGTGCCCCCGGAGGAGCAGGCGCGCCCCAAGTTAACAGAGGAGCAGGTGCTGGCCCTGGCTGCGTTGGGGACGCGAGTGGAGAGCCACTACGGTTACCCTGTTGACATAGAATGGGCTTTGGAAAACGGCAACCTATACATCCTCCAGGCGCGCCCCATCACTGCTTTGCAGGAGGCCAGGGAGGAGCCGTTCCTCTACGCCCCTGTGCTCCTGCAAGGAGACCCCGCCAGCCCGGGTATTGGGAGTGGAACGGTGCGCATCCTTCGCTCCCCAGCCGATTTGGGCAAGGTCCGCCCCGGGGATGTGCTAGTGGCGGAAATGACCACGCCCGACTATGTCCCTGCTATGAAGCGGGCCTCGGCCATCGTTACCGAGCGGGGCGGGCGCACCTGCCACGCGGCCATCGTGAGCCGAGAGATGGGCCTCCCCTGTGTGGTGGGTGCAGAAGGGGCGTTGGCCAAACTTCGCGAGGGTCAAGAGGTAACGGTGCACGGCACTCTGGGGCGCGTATACGAGGGCATAGTGACCGTTGCACGCCGCGCCGTTGAAGCACGCCCCCAGGTGCGCACCCGCACCCGTCTCTATGTGAACCTGGCCGACCCCAGCCTGGCGGAGCGTATCGCCCAGCGCCCTGTGGATGGGGTGGGCCTCTTGCGGGCCGAGTTCATCATTGCCCATATGGGCATGCACCCCCGCTGGCTTATGGAGATGGGCCGTGCCCAAGAGTGGACAGACAATCTGGCCAAGGGCGTGGAGACATTCGCCCGTGCCTTCTACCCCCGCCCTGTGGTCTACCGCCTTTCAGACCTGAAGACCAACGAATACCGCAACTTGCAAGGGGGCAAACACTACGAGCCAGAAGAGGAGAACCCTATGATCGGCTGGCGCGGAGCCCGCCGATACCTGGATGACCCCCAGGTCTTTTTCCTGGAGGCGTCCGCCGTCCGCCGGGTGCGTGAGCAGTGGGACAACTTGTATGTTATGGTGCCTTTTGTGCGCACCCCCCAGGAACTGGCCCAGGTGAAAGCCCTGCTGGAGGAGGCGGGCCTCGCTCGGCAAAATGGCCTGAAACTATGGATGATGGTGGAGATCCCCTCTAATGTGATCCTGCTGGAGGAGTTCCTGAAGGTGGGGGTTGACGGGGTCTCCATCGGCTCCAACGACCTCACCCAGTTAGTGCTAGGGGCGGACAGGGATAACGCCCGCCTGCGGGACATCTTCGACGAGCGCGACCCGGCGGTAATGTGGTGTATGGAACGCACCATTAGCATGGCCTCCCAGTATGGGGCTACCTCTTCCATCTGTGGGCAGGCTCCCTCCTTCTACCCCGACCTCACGGAGCAACTGGTGCGCTGGGGCATCACCTCTGTCTCTGTTTCCCCCGATGTGGTGGACACCACGCGGGAGGTCATCGCGGCGGTGGAGAGGCGCCTTGGCATCCTGCCGCCACAGGACGAGCCACCGTAGGGGTTATCTCCCTGGTCGCAAGGTATAATGCACCCAGAGCCGTGTGAGGTCTGGGGATGCCGCGTAGCAAGGGGCGACCTGCCCCTGCTCAACCCGCCCTCCCGCTACGGGGGGCCCCTCTGCTAATGCTTATGGACGGCCACGCCCTGGTGCACAGGGCCTGGCACGCTATCCAGAAGCCCCTCACCCTTTCAGCAACAGGGCAAGAGGTGCGGGCTGTCTACGGCTTCGCCTCCACATTCCTGCGCGCCATCCAGGACTTCACCCCTACCCATTGCGCCATCGCCTTTGACCTCCCTGCCCCCACCTTTCGCCATGAGCGCTTTGCCTCTTACAAGGCCCACCGCCCTAAGGCACCTGTTGAACTGTCCCAGCAGTTTCCCCTGGTGCGGCGCGTTGTGGAGGCCTTCCGCGTCCCTATTTACGAGGCCCCAGGTTACGAGGCGGACGATGTGCTGGCGACCCTGGCATCCCAGGCCCACGCCCAGGGTGTTGAGGTGCTCATCCTCACCGGGGACACCGATACACTACAGTTGGTAGGGCCAGGGGTGCGGGTGGCCCTCCACTATCGTATGCAGGAGCGCGCCATCTTCGACCAGGACAAGGTGCGGGAGCGCTACGGGGGCCTCTCCCCAGCCCAACTGCCACACCTAAAAGCCCTTATCGGCGACCCCACCGATAATGTGCCCGGTGTCCCCAGCATCGGGGAGAAGACGGCCATAAACCTCCTCCTGCAGTTTGGGAGCATCCCATCCCTCTACCAGCGCCTGAACGAGGTGCAGGAGCGGGTGCGCTCCCTTTTACAGGAGTATCGTGAGCAGGTGCTCCAGGGGCTGGAACTTACAACCCTGCGCACAGACCTGCCTATTCGCCTGGATATGGATGCCTGCCGCTTCTGGCGCTACGACCGCCGAGAGGTGCTGGAGTGCTTCCGGGAACTGGAGTTTATGAGCCTGATGCCCAGGGTGCCCGTGCCGACGGAGGTGCTCCCTTACCTGGCACCAACGCCCCCGCCGGAGACAGCCCTGGCTGGGGAATACACCATTGTGGATTCCCCCCAAGCCCTGGAACGCCTGGTCCAGGAGTTGGCCCAGGCCCCCCTCTTCACCTTTGATGTAGAGACAGACAGCAAAGACCCTATGCGGGCCTCCTTGGTGGGCCTCTCCCTGGCAACGGCGCCGGGGCGGGCCTTCTATATACCCCTGGGGCACGCGGGAGGCCCCAACCTTCCCTACGACCTGGCCGTCCAGCGCCTGCGCCCTCTGCTAGAAGACCCCCACCGCTCCAAAGTGGCCCATAATGCCAACTTTGACATGACCGCCCTAGCCGCCCAGGGGATATGGGTGAAGGGTGTAGCCTTCGACACCCTTATCGCCGCCCACCTGCTGGGTTACAAGGCCCTGGGCCTGAAGGACCTGTGCATCCAGGTGCTGGGTGCAGAGATGACCCGTATCACTGCTCTGCTGGGGAGAGGGCCCAAGCAGGGCAACATGGCAATGGTGCCGGTTTCCAAGGCTGGCCCCTACGCCTGCGCCGACGCCGATGCCACCCTCCGCCTCTACCAGGTCCTGGAGCCTCGCCTGCGCCAGGAGGGGTTTGCAGACCTGTTTGCCCGGGTGGAGATGCCCCTGGTGCCAGTCCTGGTGCGTATGCAGGTAAACGGCGTTGCCCTGGATGTCTCCCTTCTACGGGAGATGTCCCGCCGTCTGGCCGACGACCTGAAGCGCCTGGAGGGGGAGATTTACACGGTGGTGGGGCACACCTTCAATGTTAACTCCTCTCGCCAACTGGGGAAGGTGCTCTTTGAAGAGCTGCGCTTGGGCCGAGGCAAGCGCACTCCCACAGGGGGCTACTCCACCGAGGCGTCGGTGCTGGAGGGCCTGAGGGGCTCCCACCCCGCTATAGACCTCGTCCTGAAGTATCGTGAACTGGCCAAACTCAAGTCCACCTATGTGGATGCCCTGCCGAAGATGGTCAATACCCGCACGGGACGCATCCACACCAGTTACAACCAGGTGGGGGTGGTTACGGGGCGCATCTCCTCCAGCGAGCCGAACTTGCAGAACATCCCCATCCGCACCGAACTGGGGCTGCAGATACGCCGTGCCTTCGTGCCTGGCGAGCCTGGCTGGAAACTGGTGGGAGCCGATTACTCCCAGATTGAATTGCGCGTCCTTGCCCACCTCTCCCGGGACGAGGCGCTTATGGAGGCCTTCTTCCAGGGGAAAGACATCCACGCTGTTACCGCCTCCCAAGTGTTTGGTGTGCCCATAGAGCAGGTTACACCCCAACAGCGTCGTATTGCCAAGGTGCTCAACTTTGGGGTCATCTATGGCCTTTCCCCTTACGGCATAGCACAGCAGACCAACCTGACGCCCGAGGAGGGGGCCAGGTTCATTGAAAGTTACCTAGGACGCTACCCAGGGGTGCGCCGTTATCTGGACGAGACGCTGGAGAAGGCTCGGCGCCTGGGATATGTGGAGACCCTGCTGGGGCGCAGGCGCGCCATCCCCGAAATCCACTCCCCTAACGGCCAGACACGGGGGGCCGCCGAACGGGAGGCTGTAAACATGCCCGTTCAGGGCACGGCCGCCGAAATCATCAAATTGGCTATGATACGCTTGCAGGAGCGTATGGACGCCCAGGGTATGCGCTCAAGAATGCTTCTGCAGGTGCACGACGAGTTGGTGTGGGAGGCACCCCCTGAGGAGATAGAGGCTCTGAAAGCCCTTATTCAGGAGATTATGCCCAACGCCCTGCCCTTGGCGGTGCCCCTGGTGGTGGCTGTAAAGGTAGGGGACAACTGGGGGGAGTTGGAGTAGGAGGCAAGTATGACACAGGGTGTGGCCAGGGCGCTGCGCGAGGGGTGGGCCCCCTACATTACCACCTGCGATGCTTGGTGCAGTCCTGGCACCGCGCCGGTGTGGTTCGCGTATAACGAGGGGGCCAGGCTAACGCCGGAGAGAACACGGACATTGACAAAGGGCGGGTAGCATGGGCGGGGAGAGGGCTTTGCGCATCGGATGCGCTGAGGCGACTGCGTCCATTTGGAGGTAACGCCCCATTCTGCCAACGCCCCCTATCAGAGGGCTAAGGCGTTACACCCCCCTCTTCAAGGTAGCCTCCCATTGCTCAAATAGTTCTTGCCCTACTGCATCGTCCTCTTTGCTTACCAGGGCGATGAGACGGCGCAGGAGGACTGGAAACTCCTGGGTATTCACATTTTGGCGCAGGTAATCCACCGCTTGGTGGGGGTCTATGGGCTGGAAGTCGTCTATCCAGAAGTCCTCGGCGAATTCCCGGGACATGGCGCGGATGACCTCGGCCCCCTGGTCGGTGGTGAGCACCTCCTCCCCCTCCGGGCCGAAGCGGATGTGCTCCACTACCTGAAGCACATCCAGGTCGTTGGGGCTGTTGCGCCAGAAAACGCGTAGACGCTTCACGGAGGCTCCTTGAACATATGATGGGGTTATGTCCCTTCCATTGTATACTAAAGGCGGGCGGGAGGTGCATCATGTTCTTCCCTCATCCCAGAGCGGGTCGTATCGCTCTCGTTGAACTGCACGGCGTTATTGGCGGAGGGGTGCGCCCCACGGTGCTGGAGCCCCTTCTGGAGGCGGTGCGGCGTGCGCGGTGGCTTCGGGCGCTGGTGCTGGACATCAACTCCCCTGGGGGGTCGGCAGGGGCTTCAGACCTGCTCTACCGCAAGGTAAAGTCCATCGCCCAGAAGAAGCCGGTGGTGGCCTTCATTCGGGAGACGGGGGCCTCTGGGGCCTACTACATCGCCTGCGCCGCCCACCGCATCGTGGCCTCCCCGGCGGCGGTGGTAGGCTCCATCGGTGTCCTTTCTGCCCACCCGGTGGTGGAGGCCCTCCTGCAACGGTGGGGTGTGCAGGTGGGGATCTACAAAGGGGGGCGTCTAAAGGATATGGGAAGCCCCTGGCGTCAGCCCACGGACGAGGAGCGGGCGAAACTACAGGGCCTGGTAGATGATTTTTATAACCTTTTCCTGAGCGTGGTGGCCGAGGGGAGGAAGATGGACCTGGCGCGAGTGCAGGAGGTAGCCACCGGTGAGCCTTTCCTGGCCCAGCGGGGAAAAGAGTTGGGGCTGATTGACGAGGTGGGCGACCAGGAACGCGCCCTGGAGACGGCTGCGCAGATGGCAGGGATACGGCGGCGTGTGGTTACTTTGCGCCCACACCGCCCCCTGTTGGCGCGCCTCTTCCGACCAGCAGGAGAGGCGCTGGTGGGCAGTGTGTGGGAGGCGCTGGAGGCACGCCTTTGGCAGAGCACCCTGCCGTCTTTTCGGTGGCTGTTGTGGCCATAGGAGACGCTAGGCGCTTGTTACAGGTATGGTTGGCAGAAGGTAAAAGCCCTACTTCCAGAAGCGCTCTTCCTTTACCTTCCAGCCCTGAGGGGTAAAGCGTGCCCTCACATTCTCAATCATCCCCGGGTGGCCGCAGGCGTAGATAAGGGTGTCCTGCGGTGAGAGGCTCCACCGCTGGAGATAGTCGCCCACGATAAGGTTCACACGCCCCGTTTGGCCGCGCCAGCCTTTGTTGCGCTCCTCCAGGGGGCGGCTCACCGTAGGAATATAAACGATCCAGTCGGGATGCTGGCGGGCATACTCCCCCAGTTCCTTGTCGTAAGCGAACTCGTCGTGGTAACTGGCCCCCTGCAAGATGAAGAAGCGATGTCCGGTATGCTTCTGATACAGGTAGTCTCGCAGGATGCTTACATAGGGGACGACCCCCGTAACGGTGGCGACCATCACATGGTTTCGCCACTTCGGCTCAAAGGTGAAAATGCCCTTGGCCCGAGGGCGAATGGAGACCTGGGAGCCTTCCCTCAGCTTATAGAGGCGTGGCGTCAACTCCCCGTGGGGCACCAGTTCAATGAACAGTTCAAGGTAAGGTTCGTGGGGGGCAGAGACGATGGAGTAGGCCCGCTCAATGCCCTCTAGCCCTATGGTGCAGTATTGGCCAGGCTTGAAGATAAAGGGGACTTCAGGCTGGAGCCAAATTTTCCATAAGTCGGGCGTAAGGTCCTCGCGCCGGACAATGGTGGCTTTGGGGAGGGCGATTGGGAGCCGTGGGGGCTTTGATACGACGACTTCGTCAACCATCAGCATCTCCTCTCTGATTACGCCCCTGCGCGTGGGCTTGAAGCACAGGGGTGTGCCCTCCTTGTATTTAATAATAGCATACGGCGCTGTTCGGACAAGGGCCATGTGGCCCCTTTCCGGCTCTTTTCGTCGCCGAGCCCGGGAGGCGCTTATCTACGAGCGGGGGTGGGCTATGGTGGCTTAGGGGCTTCTGGCCTGCCGGGGGGGCATCCGCCACTTCGTCATGCACCCACGCCCTGCTCAATGGCCAGGTGGAGCGTGTTCAGCGGTCCTCATTGACACCCCTGGGAGACAGGCCATAAGATGGAAAAGGGGCCGAGGTAGCTCAGTGGTAGAGCAGCGGACTGAAAATCCGCGTGTCGTCGGTTCGACTCCGACCCTCGGCACTTATGGCGAGGGGCTTTTGCTCTCCCACAAAGGCTAGATAGTTGCAGTTGCCCCCTTACCGCAGCGGGGTGCGCGTGCCTTGGGCCAGTGGAGCGTTTGTGTTGGGCATATTCCTGGCTGGTTCATTCCTCGTGGCTTCACCCGGGTGTGAATCAACGAACCGCCGCATGTGCCGTTCAGGGGGTGGGTGGGTATGGCTTCTGCGCGACTGTCCTGGGGCGAAGCCCACGACCAGGGGCCTCGCCCCTCCGACGAGGACGCGTGGTGCCTGATTCCCGACTTTGGAGGAAAGCGCCACACCCTCTTTGCGGCGGTGTTTGATGGTCACGGCGGGGCAGAGGCGGCGCGCCTGGCAGCCTACTTCCTGCCGCGTCAACTGGAAGCCCTAGCCTCCGGCCCCGCGCAGGATGCTGAAGAATTGCGCCAGGCCCTTATCCGCGCCTATGAAGACACCTCTGCTTACCTGCGAAATAGGACCCAGTCCGGCACCACCGCTGCCACAGTGTGGGTTACGCCCTATGGCCTCTGGTATGCCCATGTGGGCGATACCCGCATCGTCCTGGTGCAGAGGGGAGAGGTAAAGCGCCTGACCCGCGACCATAAAGTGCTGGATAGCCAAGAGTTTGCCCGTTTGAAAGCGCTGGGTGCCCAGTTCTGGGGGCCGTATGTGGTGCTCCCCGATGGGAGGGGGTTAGCGGTGGCCCGTGCCCTGGGCGACCCCGCCTTCGCCCGCTTCGTCATCCCTACCCCCGAAGTGGGCTTTCTGCGACCACCCTTTGAGGGGATGACGCTGGTGATAGCGTGCGATGGGCTGTGGGATGTGCTCGCGGACGAGGAGGCGGGGGCTATGGCCACACAGTGGGATGACCCCAAACAGGCAGCCCAGGCGCTGGTGGGCAAGGCACTAGCGCGGGGCACCACGGACAATGTTACGGTTATCGTGGTGCGCATAAGCGACCCACCATAAGAAAGCAGGGGGCAAGGGTTTCCCTTGCCCCCTGCAGGCTGGTTTCCTCCTCGTTACGAGGCGGGAGCCGGCGCTTGCGCCGTTGGGGCGGGCTGGCCGGTGGGCTGGGGTGGGGGCTGAGGTGGAGCCGGGTTCACCAGGTCCATCCCCAGGGCCTGGGGGAAGAGCATAGCGATTTCCTCCACCGTCCAGCGCCCGCCGCCTGGGCGTCGCAGTTCCTTCACCACCTGAGGGTTGTTCATCAGTCCTACGATGTTGCCTGCGACATGGAAGATCTGCCCGTTCACATGGGCGGCCTCATCGGAGGCCAGCCAGACCACTACCTCGGCTACCGCTTCGGGTGGACGGGGGAAGGTGCGGGGGACAACGGTGCTGGAGGAGAGGATCCCCCGCTGAGCGCGCAACTGGCGAGCGCTCTCGGGCACCGTTTGGGTCATGCGGGTCTCGGCACCCGGGGAGATTACATTGCAGGTGATGCCATACCGCCCCAGGTCGCGGGCGATAACGCGGGTGAAGCCGGCGATGCCGTCTTTGGCGGCGCCGTAGTTGGCCTGCCCCGAGTTCCCCCACAGGCCGGAGACCGAGGAGAAGGTGATAATGCGCCCGTAGCGCTTCTGGCGCATCACAATAGAAGCATACTTCACCACGGTGAAGGTGCCCTTCAGGTGGGTGGCGATGACGGCGTCCCACTCCTCCTCGGTCATGTTGAAGATCATCCGGTCCCGTAGGATGCCGGCCGGCGTTACCAGGATGTCAATGGTGCCGAAGTTGTCCAGGGCGGTCTTGATAATTTTCTCCCCGCCCTGCATAGTGGCTACTGATTCAAAGTTGGGGACGGCGACCCCACCCTGCGAGCGGATGAGGTCCGCCACCTCCTGGGCTGGAGCCTGGGAGAAGCCGGTGCCGTCTACTGCCACGCCTGGGTCGTTGACCACCACCTTGGCTCCGTGCTTGGCCAGAGCCAGGCACACTGCGCGGCCGATGCCCCGGCCTCCCCCTGTAACCACTGCAACCTTTCCCTCCAGAAGCCTTGCCATAGTGCTCCTTTCTCCCTGGGGCTACCTGCTGGGTTGTGCGGGGGCCGGCTGCGGGGGCTGGGGGGGCGCCGGGTTCACCAGGCCTTTGGCCAGGGTCTTGGGCAAAACCTCCCGCAGTTCCTCCACCGTCCAGTAGCCCGTGGGTTTGTAGATCGTTTTTATAAGGCGAGGTTGGGACATCAGGGCGATGGTGTCGCCATACACCAGGAAGACCTGGCCGTTGATATTGGCGGCGAAGTCGCTAGCCAAGTAGGCAACGAAGGGGGCTATGTCCTCTGGCTGCCACTGGGAGATGCCCTCTTCCTCTTCAATGCCGGCGATACCCCGCTGGGCGCGGATTTGGCGCGCTGCCTCTGGCACGCCAGCGGTCATGCGCGTAAGGGCGCGAGGGGCGATGGAGTTGGCAGTAACACCGTAGCGCCCCATGTCTCGTGCCACCACCTTGGTGAAGCCGGCGATGCCCGACTTGGCGGCGCCGTAGTTGGCCTGCCCCGAGTTGCCCACCAGCCCCGATTCAGAGCTGAAGGTGATGATACGCCCCGACCTCTGCTGGCGGAAGATAACGCAGGCAGGCTTCACCACGGTGAAGGTGCCCTTCAGGTGGGTGGCGATGACGGCGTCCCACTCCTCCTCGGTCATGTTGAAGACCATCCGGTCCCGCAGGATGCCTGCGCAGGTAACCACGATATCCAGTTTCCCGAAGTTGTTCAGGGCGGCCTTGATAATGTTCTCTCCGCCCTGCATGGTGGCCACACTGTCGTAACTGGCCACCGCCTGCCCGCCCGCCTTGCGGATTTCCGCCACTACTTCATCGGCCACAGCGGTGGTGCCGCCGGTGCCATCCACATTTACGCCGGGGTCGTTCACCACCACCTTGGCACCCTCCTGGGCGAAGAAGAGGGCCACCGCACGCCCGATGCCCCGGCCCGCTCCGGTAATCACTGCCACCTTGTCTTTTAGGGTGTCTGCCATCCTGTATGACCTCCTTATGCTGAGCAGGGGTTGGTATCCCTAGCCCTCCGTCGGCGCTCTACTCACCCAGGGGATTAGTGCGGCTGGGGAGAATCACCGTAGCCGAGCCTGGGGTGGTGCGCTCCCCTTTGCCGTTCTCTATCCAAATTTCGCACTCTACATAGTGCTTCCCGTCCTGCACATACTTCCTGGTAACCCTCCCCTTAGCTGTTATGGTATCGCCGGGCACATCCATGCCCCGATACTGGCAGGAGAGTTTCTTCAAGGTGCCGTATTCGCCGATCCAGTCCGTTACCAGTTGGCCGAGCCAGGCGTTCTTCAGCGCCCCGTGGATGATAACCCCTGGCAGGCCATTGTTCAGGGCGAAGTCTTTATCGTAGTGAATCTGGTAGAAGTCCCCCGATGCCCCGGCGTATTTGACCAACTGTTGTGTAGTGGGGTGTTTCACCAGCGGGGGAATCTCCTGTCCCTCGGTTACATCCTCCCAGTAGATCACCTTGCCCATAGCACCTCCTGCGCTTTGGCGTCTTTCCTGGCCGTGTTGGTAACGCCCCTAGTAGGCTATGCCTGTGGCACGCTGGGTTGCCACAACCTGGCCGAACTGGTTGGTGTAGATGATCTCTCGGGTTAGGAAGAGCATAGGCCCTAAACGCCCTTCCCGCAGGCGCACATCCGCCAGCCGCTGGACAACAGTGATGCGGTCGCCGGGGCGGATAGGGACGAAATACTCCCAATCGCTCCCACCGTCCAGGCGTCGGTGAAGGGGCACTTCCGGCAGAGGGAGGGGGCTAGGCTGGAAAGCCCGAAGGAAGGTGGGAGGGGCAATGAGGCCCCCGTAGCGGGTGTGGCGCGCCGCCGCTTCATCGTTGAAAACCGGGTTGGGGTCGCCAATGGCCTCGGCGAAACGGCGGATATGCCCAGCCTCTACCTCATAAGTTACAGGTTGCGACTGGCCTCCCACCGCCTTTTGGAGGGCTTCAACTGCTGTCTGCACCTGTGTAGCCACGGCTTTCCTCCTTCTCACCCTTGAGGTGCGCCAGTAGACCCCAGGTTAGTAGCGGATAAGGGTAGAGCGCTGGGTAGCCACCTTCTGCCCAAACTGGTTTGTGTATGTAATTTCCTGGATAACGAAGATAGCCTGCCCCACCCGCAGGGGGCGTTCACGCACATCCACAATGCGGGCCGTGGCGGTGATGGTGTCGCCAGGGCGCACCGGCTCAAAGTATTCCCACTCGCTCCCGGCGTCCAGCAGGCGGCTTCCTGGGAGGTCCACTTCCACCATTTCGGAGCGGACAGCCCGCAGGAAGGTGGGAGGGGCGATAAGGCCCCCGTAACGGCTCTGGCGCGCCGCTACTTCGTCATTGAAGAGGGGGTTAGGGTCCCCGATGGCCTCGGCAAAACGACGGATGTGGCCTTTCTCTACAAAGGTAGAGACGGGTTTGCTCCCTTTGCCAATGAGGGAACGGCGTTGTTCCTCGGTCAGCAGGGTTGCCTGGGCCATAACGACACCTCCGATGGGGATAGGAGCAACCCGCAGGGAGTTTAGCAAACATAACAGTGGGTGTCAAGACTTTGTGCTGGTTCAATTCATGTGAGACGGTTTGGGGGCCACCTTCTGGCGGGCCTGCGCCTCACTCTACCCAGGCCCTGTGGGCTGTGGCGCTGGAGAGGTCCAACCCCACAGGGCTCGCAGGGCTGAGGAGTTGCAGGTGTCCCTGGGGCTTGTTTATCGCTATGCGCGCGCACCCTGATAGAGGCTGGTGCGGGGAACATATTTTGCGTTTTTCGCAATGTTGCTGATGGGGGGATGCCCGCAGGCTCTCCCGCGGAAAAGAAGACGATTTTCGGCGCATTTTCCTGGGCATCATGGATATGACTTCGGGAATTTGACGAATATCGTATTATTCCCATACTCTGAGCATGGACAGGCCCTGAAGGGGCCGTGCCCCGCCCCAAAGGGCGGGAAGGAGGCAGCCTATGGTGCTGTGGAGGAGAGAACACAAGGTGGTCGTTGAGGAGAAGGTGATGAGAGGGGGCGTAGCCTTGCCTAGCAGCCTGGCTCAGGAACTGTTGGGCCGCCCTCTCCCACCCGGACAGAAGGTGGCCGCCGTCGCCGACGGCGAGTTGACCGTCTATCTGACCCCCGACTACCGGGAGACCGACCTCCTGGCCATCGTCCCTCGGTAAGAGGGGCGCCACCCGGCGACTCCCGCCGGGCCAAAGGTAGGGAAGGGGTGGGCAACCCTGCCCACCCCTTCCCCTTTTTGTGAGGAGGCCTGCCTCTACTTGGCGGGTGCTGTAAACACCACCACAAGGGTGGTGTCCGTCAGGAGGGTCATCCTCCACACCAGCCACTCCCCTTGGCGCTGGGTAGGCTGGGGCAGGGCCTGAATGAGGCTCGCTCCATCCGGCAGGCGTATCCACACAGTTACCTCGTCATCGTCTACCCCGGGCTGTTTCTGCACTAGAAGTCGGTATTCGTAGCGCCCGCTGCCCAGGGGACGAAGCACCTGGGGGGAAAGGCGGTAGCGTATCGGCACCGTTACTACCGTGCCCGACTCTACAGTTAGGTATGCCCCCACTTCTACCAGCCCTGTAAGGCCCTCCCCAGCGTGGCGCAATAGGCGCAGGGAATCGGCATCGGTGTAGCCCCACGCCAACTTCTCGGTGCCCTCGTGCAGGGGGACAGGTGGAACATCTATATCTATAGCCCAGCGGGGCAGTAGCACCTGGAAAAAGTTCCAGTAGCATGTAGAGGCCTTCCAGTCGGCCTGGCGGCAGACCTCTTGCAGGGGTTTCCCCCGGTGGGTGTAGCGCAGGCGCAGGTCTGCCTCCAGGGGCCTATCCAGTGCCAGTGCCACCCGATACTCCCACGAGCGGCTGGCCCACTTGCGCTCGTGGCCAGGCAGGGCATTGTCCACAATCATCAAGTAGTCGTGGTCCACCTGGCGAATTGCCCCGTTCCACCCCAACTCCCACACCAGGGTGGACAACTCGGGGTCAAAGAGGTGGAGGAGAAGGTCTTTGCGGCGCACCTGCTCCACCAAAAGGCGCACCAGGGCCTGGCGAGCCTCGTAGGGCATCCCCCCTTTCAGACGCTCCACCAGAGCGAGGAAGAGGTCTTCGTCGAAGCAACGCTTACCCTCGCAGGGAACGCCCCCACGGGTGGGGCGTCCTTTCCCAACATAGGGACGCTGGCCCTCGGCATACTCCTCTGCCACCTGGCGGGTAAGGGGTTGGGGGTGGCCCGGCACACGGATATCGCCCACGATGCCAGTAATATCCAGGGTCATAGCCTTGGTGGTGGCGATAACCCCGTCCACCTTCACACCCGTCCACTGGGCGTAAATCTCTGCCAGGGCCGCCGCCGATGCGGGGAAGTGGGCGTTCCAGTTGGCGTCCCGAAACAGCAGACGGTCCATCCACAAATACCAGTAGATAAAGTCGGGGGGGCGAGGGTTCTTCAGCAGCGGCTCCGGGTCTATCTCGGTGCTGTCCTGCAGTATCAGGTCTGTGAGGGTGCCCCTGTCCAGGGTGAAGCGGACAGCGTAGCCAATGAACCCCCCGGTGGGGCGGATTTCGTTCTGGTTCTGGGCGATGAGGAGGTAGGTGCGGGGGCGGTCGTAGCCCAGGAAGCCCCACAGGAAGTCCACCACCCCTTGTGCCGTGGCCAGGTTGGCTTCCAGGCGCTCCAGGGAGAATGCGCTCCCTTCCAGGGCTTGCCCTACCAGGCGCCTTAAGGACACACCCTCCTGCTGTTCCCCCAGCAGGAGGCGCAAAGTGGTCGCCTCCTGCTGGGCGCTGGCTAGGCCCTCTCGCGCTCTTTGCAGGCGCTCCCGCGTCTCGGTGGCGAAAGCGGGGGATAGGGGTCCGTGTTCCCAGACGCTCTCGGCCAGGTTGGTGAGGCCTTCCAGGCTGGCTAGTGTGCGGTGAAGGAGAAGGGTGGTCTGCAAGAGTAGGCGGGCCGCCTCCCTCTGCTGGGGGTCGGCCTCTAGCCTTTTCAGGGCCACCTCCAGGGCCTGGGAGAGGGCCGCCGCGTCGCCTTGCACCTGGGCCAGCAGGGGGCGGGTAGAGGCCGGGTCCGTTAGGGCCACAAGGGGGTCGGCGTTCCACCGGCGGAGCACTTCCAGCCCGCTGGAGAGGGCAACGGCTTGTTCCAGGGCCTGGGGGCTTACCTGCCCCAGGGCAACGGCTGTCTCAACCGCCGGGAGGAGGGTCTCCAGACGCCCGGCGTAGGTGCGTCCCAGGGGTGTGGCTACGGCGGCCTCAAGGGTATTGGCAAGGGCGGGAAGGTTGTCCTGTGCCTGGCGGAGGGCAGGGGCAGCCTCCTGGAGTGCGCGGCGCAGGCGGACAGTGGCATCCACACCGGGGGCCTCTTCCAGTCCTACCACAACCACCCTCTCCAGGGCATCGGTAAGGCTCTGGGCGATGCGCCCTCCGTAGCGCCCCGCCTCCAGGAACAGTAGCGCCCCCTGCACCCGCACCCCTACCCAGGGCAGGGGGCGGAGCACCCGGAGCCACCCCAGGCGCGCCAGCGCACGGGCGCTGGCCTCTTCTAACTCCCTGGCGCTGGTATGGGCGTCTTTCAGGGCCTGGCGCTGGCCTGCCCCCCCTGCCAGGGCAGAGCGGAAGGCCCCTTCCAGGGCAGAGGCGGCCTGCATAGCCTGGGAGGCGTCGGCCAGCCCGCTACGCACTGTAAGCCCCAGCCATACCCCTGTCCCAAGCACACCCGCCACCAGGGCACCCAGGAGAACCAATACCAGGGGCTTGCTCACGCTTTCTCCGTATGGGGTTGCCCAGCCACTTTTCTCCTCATTATACTAGCACCTGTGAGGAGGGTTCCCTCTCGTGACATTGGATACCTGCCCATGCGCCGCAGGGTAGTGCTTCTGCTGGCCTTGCTGGGCGCAGCGAGCGCCGGGGCTTGGCTGGTGCACCTGTGGGGGTTAGCGCCTCCCGCCCTGGCCCAGCCTCCCTGGCCCACCCCTCCCCCTCAACTGGCCGTGCCCTATCCCGTTATAGTGCCCCCCGATCAGGTCAAGGGAGTAGAGACACCTCCCATCCCCGGGGCAACGGTGTGGCTCCTACAGCCCTTCCCTCGTGGCATCATACCCCGTGTGCCCCCCTTGCCAAGCACCCTCCTCTCCTCCAACGAGACAGACCAAGCCCAGCGCATCCTTATTCGGTTGGAGTGGGAGAGCCTTCCTGCCACCACTCAACTCCTCTACCGCCCCATCCCTGTCTCTCAGGCCCCTGCTCCCCCCGACGGCTACCGCATCCGGAGGGCCTTTGCCCTACAAGCCTACGACGCCCAGGGTAGGCCCTTCGCTCCTGCCCTGCGCCGCCCGTGGGTGCTCCGTGTCCCCCTGGCCGGGCTAGATAGCCCAGACCCCCTCCGTCTCTTTCTGGCCCGCTACAGGGAGGACACCGGGCGCTGGCAACTCCTGGTAACCGCCTATCACACCCAATCCCGCCTGCTAGAGACGCGTCTTTTGGAACTGGGGCGCTACGCTCTCCTGGAGGAAGTCCTTCTCCCATGACCCCGTATCAGGGCGACTGTATCCTGCTGGAGGGGATGGCCTTCTACGCCTTCCACGGTGCGTCGGATGAGGAGCGCCGATTGGGTGGGCGCTACCTGGTGGACCTGGAGGCGCGGCTCCCTTTAGACAAACCAGGGGCCAGCGACCGCCTGGAGGACACAGTGGACTACAGCGCCCTCTATCGGGTGGTGCGGGAGGTGATGCTGGGGCCACCCCACACCCTTGTAGAGGCCCTGGCGGAGGAGATAGCCCGCCAGGTGCTGGAGCGTTTCCCCCAGGTGGAGGCGGTGCGAGTGGTGGTGCGCAAGGCCCCACCTCCGATAAAAGGGGCATTCCTCGCCTCGGCAGGCGGACAGGTTTTCCGTCAGCGAAACGGGTAATATCTGCCTATTTTCGGATGTTTACCCTCTTGAACTAGCGGAACCGCCTTACCCCCCCCCTCAACTAGCGCCAGGAATGCAGATGCCAGGTCTTCGATGGAAATGGGCTTCCCCAGGACGCCGTCCACGCCCCGCGCCCTGGCCTCCTGCAGGTCTATGTGGTCGCCATAGCCCGTGAGCAGAAGGACAGGGACGCTAGGGCGAGCCTTCTTGATGTAGGCGGCCACCTCCCAGCCGGTGAGGTCTGGCATCGACAGGTCGGTAATTACCCCGTCCCACTCCTGGGCGGTGAAGGCCTCCAGGGCCTTGGCGGGGTCCTGGAAGACCTCTGGCCGGTGGCCCATACTGGCCAACAGGTCCCTCAGCAAGTCGGCCACGGCGGGGTCGTCGTCTACCACCAGCAGGTGGAGGCTCCGTGTGGTGGTAGGACGCCCTCCCCTGTGTTTGCCCTGCTCCTGGGGCACCTGGGCGATGGGGAGGCTCACCGTGAAGGTAGAGCCTTCTCCCACCTTTGTATTCACCTCAATGTCTCCTCCGTAGCGTTTGACGATGCTGTAGGAGACAGCCAGCCCTAGCCCGGTGCCCCGGGCGCCCTTGGTGGTAAAGAAGGGCTCAAACAGGTGCGTCCGCACCTCAGGGGGGATGCCGGTGCCGGTGTCCTTTACGGCGATACACACCCGCTCTTCTTCCTGGAAGCACGAGATAGTTAAGACGCCTCCCTTGGGCATAGCATCTATGCCGTTAAGGATAAGGTTGATAAGCACCTCCCGCAGTTCCGACTCGGTGCAAGAGGCGGGGGGCACATCCTGAAGGTCCAGGGAGGTGGTAATAGTGATGCCCTGACGGGCGGCGCGCTCCTCCCAGGCGAAGCGGGTGCTATCCAGGGCCTCGTGGCACACTTTGCATACATCCACTGGCTCAGCCTGCCCTTCGGCGCGCATGCGGGCGAGGGTAGCGAGGCGGCGCACCACCTGCGCCCCGTCCGCAGAGGCTCGGCGGATGGCCTCCAGGGCGCGGCGATGTCGTGGAAGGAGGGCCTGGTCCATCAGGGAGAGTTCCGCCTGGCCCATAATGACCGCCAGGAAGTTGTTGAAGTCGTGGGCCACCCCAGCGGCCATTTGCCCCAGGGCGCGCATCTTCTCCAGTTGGAGCAGTTGCACCTCCATCTGGCGGATATTGGTAATATCCCGTGCCACAAGGATGAACCCCTTCAAGTGTCCCCCCTCCTCATACCAGGGGGAGAGCACCACCTCCAGCCAGGCGCACTTGCCGTTGGGGAGCGCGGCTTGAAAAGTTCGGATAGCAGTGCTTTCACCGCCCTCCAGCACCTTGTGGACACACTCCGCCCACATGGCCTCGGTGCCACCAAGAAGGGCATAGGCGGGTTGGCCTAGAGCCTGATGCGATGGCACCCCCGTGAGACGCTCGGCACCGGGGCCCCAGTAGCAGAGGCGCCCTTCGGTATCGGTGGCGGCTACCGCCTCGCTAACCTGGTTCAAGATGGCGGCCTGGAGGTTCAGGGCCTGGTTGGCTTCGGCAAGTGCTCTAGCCCTGCGTTCTGCTTCCTCATAAAGCCACGCCCGCTCCACAGCCTGGCAGGCGGTGCGCACCATAAGGTCGAAGCGCTGCAAGTCCTCCTGGGTGAAGGGGCGCTCCTCTTTCCAGTCCAGGTGAACCACCCCTATAGGTTGCCCTTGCATCTCAAGGGGGGTGCCTACCATAAAGCGATAACCGAGGCGGGGGACAAAAGAGCCAGCCCTGACTAGTTCCTCATACCCGAAGGCCCCCACCCTCCGTTCCCTGAAGATGAGGTGAGAGAACCCGCCGCCAGTGCCGTCCACCGGTTGGGGCGGGAGGTCTGCTAGGTCGAACCCGATGCACGCAACCGCTACAAGGTTGTTGGTAGCCCGGTCCAGCAGGCGGATGATACCCCCTGGAGCCTGCCAGTAATTGCCCATACTTTCCAGGATATCCTGAAGGATGTGGGGTAGGGGGCCGGGGCGTGTCCCCGCCTGTAGCACCTTGGCCAAAGCCTCACTCCAGCGGCGGGCCTCCCGCTCCTGCTCCAGGGTCCTGGCCTTCAGTATGGCCTGCCCAGCCAGGCGGGCTGCCATCTCCAACAGGGCCTGCTCCTGCGGCGTTGGCGTGTGGGGTGTGGTCCAGTCGGCGTGAA
>JBKBKV010000033.1:0-20737 GCA_046294495.1 Dehalococcoidia bacterium
GGGGGCGGTGTCGCTCTGCTTGACGGTATTGCGGAGTTCGTAGAGGGCCTTGATGAACTCGTCCAGCCAGAAGACGATGCCCTCACGGTTTGTCAGACAGATATCCCGGTGCACCTCCGGGTCAGCGGAGGCCAGGCGAGTGATGTCCCGATACCCTGTTGAGGCCACCTTGCTCATATCACGCCAGCCGGGGCTCCGGGTGGTTACGCCCACCAGAGCAGTAGAGAGGAGGAAGGGCAGGTGGCTCACGGCCGCCATGTAGGAATCGTGCTCATAGGCATCAATGAAATAAGGGGTGGCGCCAACGCTCTCGGCCAGGCCCGCCACGCTTTTCACAGCGTCAGGGTCTGCACCTTTTCCTGGGACAATACAGTAGGGGACGCCTTTGAACAGGTCGGCGCTGGCGGCATCGGGGCCGCTCTCCTCTTTGCTCCCCAGGGGGTGCCCTCCCACGAAGGAGACCGTCTCGGGTAAAAGTTCCTGAGCCCAATGCAACACCTGCCCTTTGGTGCTCCCCGTGTCGGTGATGACCACCCCTGGCTCTACACTCTGGGCGATGGAGTGCAAAACATCCCGAATGGCCATAACGGGCGTAGCGATGATAACCAGGCGTGCCCCCTCTATGGCGCTATGCAGGTTGTAGTAGGTCTTGTCTACAGCGCCACGCTTGTGGGCTTTGGTAGCGTGGGCGGGGTCTTTGTCGTGGCCTACAATTTCAATGTTGGGCAGTTTGGCCTGTTTAAGGGCCAGCCCCATAGAAGTGCCAATAAGGCCCAAGCCGATGATAGCGATGCGCTCCACAGAGATACCTCCCTCTTCCCCACCAGGTGTCTAGCCTTATGATACCAGAAAGGTTCGGCCTTTTTAGGGAAAAGAGCGCCTATAGTCTTGTGGGCACGCCGTCGGTATTATAAAAGGGCTGGAGGGCGTATGCTGGCCAAGGTCCTCACCAGTGCAGTTCTAGGGCTGGACGGCCTGCTGGTGTCGGTGGAGGTGGATATAGCCCCGGGGCTACCCTCTTTCACGGTTGTGGGGCTGGCAGACACGGCGGTGCAGGAGGCCAGGGAGCGGGTGCGCGCCGCCATCCGCAACTCTGGGTGCGAGTTCCCTATGCGGCGTATCACCGTGAACCTGGCTCCGGCCGACCTGAAGAAGGAAGGCCCTTCCTATGACCTGCCCATTGCTATCGGCATCCTTATGGCATCGGGGCAGGTGTCTGGGGATATACAGAGCACCGCCTTCCTGGGTGAACTCTCCCTGGACGGCAGTCTACGCCACACCACGGGTGTCCTGCCTATGGTGGGGGTGTTGAGGGACGAGGGGATAGCCCGTGTGGTGGTGCCGCGAGAGGACACTCTAGAGGCGTCTCTAGCGCCCGAGGTGGAGGTCCTCCCCGCCCAGAGCCTGGCTCAGGTGGTGGCCCATCTGAAGGGTGAGCAACCCATTCCACCCTATCAGCGTCAGGAGGGCGACTTGCGCTCCTCAGAGCCAGGGACAGGGGTGGATATGGCGCATATTAAAGGGCAGGAGCACGCCAAACGCGCCTTGGAGATTGCGGCTGCGGGTGCTCACAACATCCTTATGATGGGGCCGCCGGGGAGTGGCAAGACCCTGCTGGCGCGTGCCCTGGGGAGCATCCTCCCCCCGCTGACACCCGAAGAGAGCCTGGAATGCACTCGCATCCACAGCGTCAGTGGGCTCCTCCCTCCCGATAGGCCCCTGATAACCCAGCGCCCCTTCCGTGCCCCCCACTACACTATCTCCCACGCGGGCCTAGTGGGCGGCGGGCGCTGGCCCCGCCCCGGGGAGGTTACCCTGGCCCACAGGGGTGTCTTGTTCCTGGACGAACTCCCCGAGTTCGGCCCCCATGTACTGGAGGTGCTTCGCCAGCCACTGGAAGACAGGGTGGTTACCATTAGTCGTGCCCAGGGGAGCCTTACCTTCCCGGCCAACTTTATGATGGTAGGGGCTATGAACCCTTGCCCTTGTGGCTACTACGGCGATGGAACCAAGCCCTGCACATGCCCCCCTGGGGCTGTGGTGCGCTACCAGCGGCGCATCTCGGGCCCCTTGCTGGACCGTATAGACCTCTTTGTGGAGGTGCCCAGGGTAGACTATGAGAAGCTGGTGGATCCTACCCCAGCCGAGCCGTCCGAAGCGATACGCCAGCGGGTTATCAGTGCGCGCCGCGTGCAACAGGAACGCTTCAAGGGCACAACCGTCCTAGCCAACGCCGACATAGGCCCTGTGGATGTGTGGGATGTTGCCAATCCCGAGCCTGCCGCACGGGAA
Organism: Dehalococcoidia bacterium; assembly: GCA_046294495.1. Lineage (GTDB taxonomy): Bacteria > Chloroflexota > Dehalococcoidia > Lucifugimonadales > HRBIN23 > HRBIN23. The sequence continues at coordinate 2,293 of JBKBKV010000033.1, forward strand.
CTGCTTCTGGCCGCCGCCCGGAAGGAGAACATCACGGCGCGGGGTTTCCATCGCATTCTGAAGGTCGCCCGCACCATTGCTGACCTGGCCGGGGAAGAGCGGGTGGGAGTGGTGCACTTGGCCGAGGCCCTCCAGTATCGCCCCAGGGGTCTGGGGTAAAATAGATCTCACAACATCCTGATGGAGAAAGGCTTATGAACCAACGCACCCGCATACGGCGCCACCCCGAGCGGGCAGTCCCCAACGAGTGGCAGGACATCCTTGCCCGAGGGATGGTGGCGCACCTGGGGTTTGTCCAGGATGGCCAGCCCTTTGTTATCCCCTTCGCCTATCATTACGACCCTGCCCAGCCCCACCGCCTTTACCTCCACGGGTCGGTGAAGAGCCGTGCAGTGCGCCACCTGGCCAGTGGTGCTCCCGTTTGTGTAACGGTTACCCTGGTGGATGGGCTGGTCTACTCCCGGGACGCCCAGTATCACTCCATGAACTACCGCAGTGTGGTATGCTTTGGGCAGGCGCGTCCTATCACCGACAGGGTGGAAAAGGAGGTGGTGCTGGAACGTATGACCCGCCGCTACTTCCCTGGGCGCACCCTGGGGAGGGACTACGCGCCGCCCTACCCGGCCCAGATGCGTGGAACAGCGGTGTTAGAGGTGCGCATAGAGGAGTGGAGCGCCAAGGCCCGGCGGGGAGGCCCCCGCGGTCCCAGGGACGGCGACCCCGGTGCCATGGGCACCTGCGGTGTCGTAGAGTTGACAGGGCATAATGGGGACGCCCCGTAGATAATGCCTCCGCAGGAGCGATAGATGCGCGCTGGGGTTTGGTTCCTGCTTCTACTGGCGGCAGGAATGCTAGGGGCCTGCGGGCGGGCAGCCCAGCCCACCCCTGCCTCACAGCCTCCGGTGCAGTTCACCCCGGCACCCTCTAGCAAGCGGTGGAACGCACCGCCTCCTATGCGCATTGACATAAACAAGCGCTATCAAGCCATCCTCACCACCACTGAAGGGGAGATCGTTGTAGAACTCTTTCCAAAAGAGGCACCCAAGACGGCCAACAACTTCGTGTTCCTGGCAAGGGAGGGGTTCTACGACGGCGTGAAGTTCCACCGCATTATCAAAGGGTTCATGGTGCAGACTGGCGACCCCACCGGCACAGGCGCTGGTGGGCCAGGATACACCTTTGAAGACGAGCCGGTGCGCCGAGATTACACGCCGGGCATCGTGGCGATGGCCAACGCCGGCCCCAACACCAATGGGAGCCAGTTCTTCATAATGCACGGCACAGCGCCCTTGCCCAAGGCCTACACCATCTTTGGACAGGTGGTGCAGGGTATGGAGGTGGTGGACCGCATTGCCAACACACCTGTAACGGCCGGCCCGGGGGGTGAGGTGTCTCGCCCCACGCGGGATGTGCGTATTCTGAAGGTTACCATTCGGGAGTTATAGCGGAAAATGGCTAGCGATGTAAAGGTATATCTCCGCCCTGGCTGATTCCACTGCGCGAGAACGAAAGAGTTCCTTTCGTCCAGAGGCATCCCATTCCAGCCCAGGGATGTGGAGAACGACCCCCAGGCCAGGGAGGAACTGATGCGCCTTGGCTACCGTATGGTGCCGGTAACCTTGGTGGGCGGCCAGGTTGTAACCGGCTTCAACCCCCGCGCACTGGCTAGGGCATTAGGCTTACCCGAAGAGACTGTAATGCACCGCCCCAGGGAGTGGATACTGCAGAAGTTTGACCTGGTGCTAAGCGGGGTGGTGCGGGCGGTGCGTCAGGTGCCTCTGGAGCGCCTCTCCTGGCACTCCCCCGACCGGGGTCGGGATATGCGCACCTTTATGGCCCACATCTTCTTCTTTTTGGAATACACTATGGAGGCTTTACGCCAGGGGCGTTTCGTAGTGGAACGGATAGCCGACTACGACAAGGATGCCCAGCGCTTCCCGGATGCGGATGCCATCGCACGCTACGGGGAGGAGGTGCATAGTCGTCTGCGGCGTTTCTTGATGGGCCTTACCGATGCCGACCTGTCTCGCTCCGTTGATTCTTATGCGGGGAATATAGATGCCTCCACCCAACTGGAGTTGGCGGTGGGGCACACGGCCCAGCACCTGCGCCATCTTTACGCCTACATGCAGATGATGGGCATCCCCCCCGAAAGGCCCCTTACCCCGCAAGACTTGGAGGGGTTGCCGGTGCCCACGATACTGTGGTGAGGGCCAGCAGGCGCTCCGCCGTTCGGTTGATGGCCTCCCAGCACGGGGTGCACCAGGGGCAACCGTCCTCCAGGGGGTGATAGCCACCGCGGCTCACCAGGTAGGTGCCGTCATCGTAGGCCATCACCGTCTCCTCGAACTTGCGGGAGCAGAGGCGGCATTGGGTAATAATGGTGTGGGTCATGGCTCCCCCTCCCGCTAGCCTCAGCCTGCTCTTACCTGCAGGCCCCTTCAAGGGGGTTCCCACTGCTCCGCCCCGTGTGTAGCCCATATCGCGGTGGGTGCGTTCTTGCAAGGGCACGCCCTACCCATTCACCATATCCACCACCAGGGTAGTCCAGCCGAAGTTGTGAGCCCCCATGCCCTTTCCTGTCAAGGGGTTGTAGAACTCCCGAAAGCCCTCTCGCTCCACAAGGGCAAGGGACTTCTCTACAATGGCGTCGGCCTCCTCGTGGTAGCCGTGCTGGCGGAGGCCCTTCACCAGGAACCAGTTGGTGTTTATCCATGTGGGGCCACGCCAGATAAGCCAGTCCATATCTGGAGCGAAGGACGGCTCACCCATGCTAACGGAAGGCACAGGGTAAGGTGCCCAGAAAGCCTTAGGGTCCTTGAGATGACGCTCCACCAGGCGGCGCGCTTGCTCTTTAGGAATGGACGGGAGGATGATGGGGAACAGGGCAGTGATTGTAAGAGTGCGTAGTGGCCTGTGGGCACGGCCCGCCAGGTCGAAGAAGGCTGCTGCGCTAGGGTCGTAGCACTTGGTGAGAAGGGCGTGCTCTACCTGGCGGGCGGTGGCTTCCCATCTCTCTGACCAAGTAGGTTCTCCGAGCAGGCGGTGTAGGTCGGCCAGGGCATAGAGGCCCTGGGCGTAGATGGCGTTGACCATTACATCCTCTACGCAGAAGCGCCCCTTGGCTAAGGCAAGCCTCGCTGAGAAGCCCAGGGCAAGGTTTGCAAGGTCGGTTAGTCGGTAGCGCCACTCAACGGAGAGACGGCTTCTGGGGCGGGGGTTGCGGATGCCCAGCAGGGGGTCGTATGCGGGCTTGTGGTCCAGGCCGGATTCGTATGGGGATATTATGCTAATGAGGCCATCACCATCAGGGTCGCGCTCCCTGGCGAGCCAACTGTAGTAGCGATCAAGTTGGGGCACAATCTCCCGCAGGAAAGGGGTGTCTTCACTGCGCCGGAAGAGCGCGAGGACCGCCTGTGCCAGGACGGGGGGCTGGATATAGGCGGTATGCCGGGGCCGCAGCGAAGGGCGGCTCTGAAAATACGCCCAGGGCTCCAGGAGCCTCTTGCGCCCCCAGTAAATCACATGCCCGATAAATCCGTCGGGCTTTTGCAAAGATACCAGGGAGGCGAGTTCCTCTTTAGCCTGCTCCTGGTCCCAGTGGGAGAGGACGACGGCGTGGAAGCAGGAGTCCCAGAACCACTGCCAGCGGTAACGCTCAGGAGATGGGCAAGTGTAGCGGTAGGAACGGCGGTAGTAGGGGTCGTAGCCCTGCCGGCGGTTAGCCAAAAGCAGGGCTTTAGCCTGTTCCCGAATGCGCAGGTATGCCTCATTCATAGACCTTCCGCCGCGAGATAGCACCCTCCCCTGCCCAAGGTATCATGGGATACCCAACTCGGCCTTCACCTCCTGCACAGCCGTAACCATAACGCGCAACTTGGCCAGGGCCTCCTGGGTAGTTCGGGTCTTCAAGCCGCAATCGGGGTCGATCCAGAGGCGCTCCGGTGGGAAGACCTCTAGCCCCTTGCGGATGCCGGCCTTGACCTGGTCAACCGTCTCTATGCGCCTGGTATGCACATCTATAACCCCCATGGAGAGGGTCTTGTCGGTAGGGTGCTTGCGGAAGAGTTCCAGAAGGTCGTAGTTGCTATTGGCCATCTCCAGGTCTAGCACCTGCACGGGCAGGGCGATAAGTTGGTCAAACACAGCGGCGAAATCGCCGTAGCACATATGGGTGATAACCGTGCTGTTCAGCCCCTTGGTCACGATTTGCATGGCGCGGGAGGCCAGTTCCATCTCCTCGGGGCGCGTGGAGACGGCAGGCTCGTCAATCTGGATGTATTTGGCGCCTGCCCTTTCCAGGTCCATGGCCTCTTCGTGCACTACCTGGGCCATAGCCAGAACGAAGTCGGAGAAAGTTGGGTAGTATTCGTTGAAGGACCAGTCGGCCATAGTATAGGGGCCGGTAAGCATGCCTTTCACTGGCTTGCTGGTGAGGCTCTGGGCGAACTGCCACCACTTTAGGGTGATAGGGGCGCGCCTGCCGACGGGGCCAACAGCGATGGGCTTGCGGTAGTAGCGGTTGCCGTAGGAGCGCACCAGCCCGCTGATCTTGAACCCCTCCATGTTCTCCGAGAAGTAGGTAACCATGTCGCCCCGGTATTGCTCACCGTCTACCAGGATGTCCATGCCCAAGTCCTCCTGGGCACGGATCCAGAAGGCGGTAGCCTCGCGCTCCAGGGTTTCAAGTTCCTCCAGGCTCATTTCACCCCGTGCCACCTTGTTGCGGGCCTGCTGGAGTTTCTCAGATTTGGGGTAACTGCCGACAGCGGTGGTAAGAAGACCGTTCTTCATGCCAAGACCTCCTGGGCCTTACGAGCGCCTTCCACCAGGCGCTGGAGTTTGGCGCGGGCGTTATCCCGTGGGAGGTATTCCAGGCCACAAGAAGGGGAAAGGTAGAGGCGCCCTAGGGGCACCACAGGTTTGACCCGAGCCACAGCGTTTACGATCTCCTCTACCGTCTCCAGTTTGGTGTTGCGGGCGTCCACACACCCCAGTCCCAGCGCCTTATCGGTAGGGAAGTCGCGGATGATATGGTAGTTGGCCTTGCCCATCACAAAGTCCAAGCCGAAGGTCTGGAAGGGCAAGCGGAATAGGTCTGGATAGAGGCCGTTGATGTCCCGGAACCAAGTGTAAAGTGCCAAGGGGACGGTTACGCCGCGAGTGAGGCGCTCCATTGCCCTTCGGAAGAGGGGGAAGTCGTCCTTCCACTTCAGGATGGCTGGCTCGTCCACCTGAATAAGGGGGGGGTTCTCGGCCTGGAGAGTTAGCAGTTCCTGGTTCAGGATATCAGCCAGTTGCATCAAGAAGGGCTCGGGGTCGGGATATGCGGGGTGAAGGGAGAGGCGGGCCAGGGTGTAAGGGCCTGTGATGACCGGCTTGACAGGCTTTGGGCTGTGCTGACGGGCGAACTGGTAGTCGCGCAGGGCTATGGGGCCTGTCCAATAAACGCGCCCCTCGGCGACGGGTTGGCGGTAGTAGGTGTTGGTGTCAAAGTAACGCACCAGCCCATCAATGCTGAACCCCCCGATGCGCCGGGCGAAGTAGGTTTGGCCGTCCTCCCAGCGGATTTGCCCGTCGGTAAGCAGGTCAACGCCTGCCTGTGCCTGTTCCGCCAGCACATCTTTGGTTACCTCGTCCTCCACGCGGTGTAGTTCTTCCTGGGAGATCTTGCCGGCCTCAAAGTTGGCGATGGCGGCGCGCAGGTTTGGGCCTCGCCCTCCGATCTTGGGGTAATGGCCAACTACGGTGGTAAGCAAATGCACACCTCGCTCTGTTGGGGATAGGAAAAGCCCTATTAGGGCTTCTGTTATAGTAGCGGAAAGTGGTGGCCCATTGCAACGGTTCCCCTGCAGTTGGTGCGCAAGGCGGCAAGGGCAGGCCCAGGCTACACAGGCTCCACGCACACCGCCGTTACTTTGTATTCGGGGGTGTGGACTATAGAGTCCCGAAAGGGACTGGTAACAGCGTTGACCAGGGCGCAGGTGTGGAAAGTTGCAAAACACTCCCCAGGTTTCACCTCAGTGGTCAGGCGCAGGGGTAGAACTGCCTCCCCGTGCCGACTACGCACACGCACCTGCTGGCCGTCTTGCAAGCCCAAGCGCGCGGCATCTTGCGGGTGCATATCCAGAGTATCCGAAGGTTGGTAGAACGCGTTACGGCTTCGCAGGGTCATGGTGCCCGCATTGAACTGGTAGAGATGCCGGCCCGTGATGAGCAGGAGGGGGAAATCCGGGTCGGTTGCCTCTGGTGTAGGACGGTAGGTGACTGGGCGTAGGGTCGTGCGCTGGCCCAGGCGGGGGAATGAGTGGGCGTGAAGAACTGGGGTGCCTGGGTGCGTCTCCTCTGGGCATGGCCATTGAAGACCCCTCACCTCAAGCCGGTGGTAGGTTATCCCTGCCACATCTGGCCAAACTTGCCGTATCTCGTCCCATATCTCTTGGGGGGAAGCGTAGTGGAAAATATGGCCCTTTCCCATACCCCTGGCCACTTCGCACAAGATCTCCCAGTCGGGGCGGGCCTGGCCAGGAGGCGCCACAGCCGTTCGCAGGCGCTGGATGCGCCTCTCCGAGTTCATAAAAGTCCCATCCCGCTCAAAGGCCGAAGCGACAGGCAGGAAGATGTGGCCTACCGCCCTGGCTGTTTCGTTTAGAAAAAGGTCTTGTAGGATGAGAAACTCCAGTGCCTCAAGGGCCTGGCGTGTGAGGCTAGCGTTAGGCATGGTCTGGAGCAGGTCCCACCCGATAACCCACAAGGCTTTGAGGCGTCCTTCTCGAGCGGCATCGAGGAGTTGCATAGCGTTCAGCCCTGGCTGGGCTGGAGGTTGCGCCCCCCACACTCTGGCGAAAGGCTCCACTTCCTGGGTGTGGCGTAGGCGTGCTCCTCCAGTGAGGATAGACGGAGAACACCCCATAATGGCTGTGCCCTGCACATTGTTCTGCCCCCGAAGGGGGTTGACCCCACTCCCTGGTTTCCCAATGTTCCCGGTGAGCAAGGCTAGATTCACGAGGGCCATAACCGTCTCGGTGCCCTGATGGTGCTCTGTAAGGCCCAGGCCGTGAATAGCCATGGCGGGTTTCTGGGTAGCATAGAGGCGGGCGGCCTGGCGAATCAGCGATGCTTCTACGCCACAGATTCCTGCCACTTTTTCAGGGGTGTAGCCTTGGATAAAGGCTCGAAAAGTCTCCACCCCGTCCACGCGCTCCTCTAGGAAACCTTTGTCAACAAGCCCCTCCTCCAGAATGGTGTAGGCCATAGCGTTGAGAAGAGGAATGTTCGTTCCCACGCGCAGAGGCAGGTGTATCGTGGCGTATCTGGCCAGTTCTATGCGACGGGGGTCTATTACCACCAGGGGAACCCCTTTTAGGACCCGTTGTTTGATTCGTGCCCCTACGATGGGGTGGTTGGCAGTAGGGTTGGCTCCACACACCAGGAAAGTGTGGGCGTGCTCAATGTCGTCGAAGGAGTTGGTAGCGGCGCCGGCGCCCAACATGCGTTGCATAGCGGCGGCGGTGGGGTCGTGGCACACGCGGGCACAGCAGTCCACATTGTTGGTGCCGAGCACCAGGCGGGCAAACTTCTGGACAAGGTAAGCCTCTTCGTTGGTGCCACGGGAAGACGCCAGGATACCTATGCTCTCAGGGCCTCGTTGCTCCAAGAGGCGTTGAAGCCTTTGGGCAATGATGTTTATGGCGTCTTCCCAAGTGATGGGTTGCCAGCCCCCATTGCGGCGCACCATAGGGGTACTAATCCTGTCAGGGGCATGGTTGAAGGTAAAGGCGTAGCGCCCTTTGACGCAGAGGTGGCCTCTGCTTACGGGGGAGTCCGGCAAAGGGCGGATGGCGGTAACACGCCCTGCTCGTGAGCCAACGAGAATCTCACAGCCTGTGCCACAATATGGACAAGTGGAGCGCGTCCAGCGCGTGGGGATGCCGTTTTGTAGGGTAGATTTATCCACTAATGCTGCAGTTGGGCAGGTGTCCGCGCAGGCTCCGCAGGCTACACACGAACTTTGCCCGAAAGGGCCGTAGGAGTCGGGGACGATACGGGTAGCGTCTCCCCGGCCCCAAAGGCTCCAGACGAACTGCCCTTGCACCTCGGCGCAGATGCGCACGCAGCGGAAACAGGAGATGCAGAGGGCGGGGTCAAACTGGATGTAAGGGTGGGAGGTATCAGGGTTAGAGAAAGGGGCATCCTGCTGAAGGGCAGCCTCTAAAGAATACTTGCTAACCCATAAGTGGAACTCTTTGTCTGGTGCTGCTTGTAGAGCGCTGGCGGGGTAATGACGGGTCAGCATGGATAGCACAGTGCGCCGGTAGGTCTCTAACACAGGGGTGTGGGTCTGCACCTCCATCCCCGCCTCTGCAGGGGTAATGCAGGCTGCCACAGGGCGTGGCATCCCTTTTACCTCTACCAGGCAGAGGCGGCAGGCCCCCATGGGGGCCAGGCGCTCATCGCTACATAGAGCGGGCACCTCTACACCAGCCCGGCGCAGGGCCGTCAGCAGGGAGACGCCATCGGGGGTTTGACAAGTTTGCCCATTAATGGTGATGTTTGGCATAGAGGTGCCCTCCAGAAGCCAGTAAGTGGATCAGAATGCTCCTATTATAACCAGGGGCCCTGGGGGAGTGCCTCTTGTCCAGCGTGCGTATGCCTGTTACCCTTTTCCCTAGCAGCAGGAGGCCGTGAAAGGAGCGACATGGCAGAACAGCCGGTGCGTATCGGTATCGTAGGGGCGGGAAACAACACCCGTGTGCGCCATATCCCTGGCTTCCGGGCCATCCCCGGCGTGGAGATTGTGAGCGTGTGTAACCGAACGAGGGAGTCCGGTGAGCGGGTGGCGCGGGAGTTTGGCATCCCCAAGGTATATGAGGACTGGGTAGAGTTAGTGCACTCGCCTGAAATAGACGCTGTGTGTATTGGCACTTGGCCCTATATGCACTGCCCTGTAACCCTGGAGGCCCTGGAGGCCGGTAAACATGTGCTCACCGAGGCACGAATGGCCATGGATGCCAGGGAGGCGCGGATGATGCTGGAAGCCTCCCGCAGAGCACCCCTTCTAGTTACCCAGGTGGTGCCCTCCCCCTTCACCTTAAAAGTAGATCGCACCATCCAAGACCTGCTGGCTGGCGGTTTCCTGGGGGAGTTGCTGGCGCTGGAACTGCGGGCGTGCACCGCTAACTTTGTAGACCGGGATAGCCCCCTCCATTGGCGCCAAGACCGAACAGTGAGCGGCTACAATACCCTGACCCTGGGCATATGGTATGAAGCCGTTATGCGCTGGCTTGGCCCCGCCAGCAAGGTAATGGCCATGAGTAAGGTGGTGGTGAAGCAACGCAAGGATGCTGATGGCATTTTGCGCGCAGTAGAGGTGCCTGACCACTTGGACATTCTGTGCGAGTTTGCCAGTGGTGCCCTGGGGCATATGCGCTTCAGCGCTGTAACGGGACTTGCCCCCCGCAATGAGGTGTGGCTCTTCGGAAGCGAGGGGACCTTGAAGTTGGACGCCGAGACCCTGACCCTATACGGTGGACGGCGCGGTGAGAAGGAGTTGCGGGAAATCCCTATTCCCCCGGAGAGGGCAGGGCGCTGGCGGGTGGAGGAAGAGTTCATCAACGCTATCCGTGGGAAAGAGAAGGTGAAACTTACCACCTTTGAGGACGGCGTTCGCTATATGGAGTTCACAGAGGCGGTTATCCGGAGTGCACAAACGGGGCAGGCTATCCCATTGCCTTTGCTGTCGGTGTAGGGGCGTGCACATCACGGCGGTGCAGGACACGCCGTGGCACTCCTGACAACTTTCCTTACTGTGGTGCTCCCGGTGTTCCTGGTAGCGGGAGCGGGAGTAGTGTTACAGCGCCTCCGCCCTGTGAACCCAGCCCCACTGGGGCAGGTAGTGCTCTACGCCTTTGCCCCCGCATTGGCTTTCTACAACCTCGCTACTAGCACCGTGGAGGCCCCCCTGTTTGGGCACATAGCCGTTTTTACTCTGCTGCTAATTGGGGCTATGTATCTCCTGGGGTGGCTGACAGCACGCCTCCTTCGCCTTGACCCGGTAGGAAGGAGCAGTTTCCTGCTCACCGTTGTCTTTATGAACGCTGGGAATATGGGGTTGTCGGTGAGCCTGCTGGCTTTTGGGCAGGAGGGGCTGTCCCTGGCGCTGGTGTTCTTCATAGTGGAAGCGACCCTAGGCAACACTCTGGGCATCTACATAGCGGCCCGTGGCGAGGCCAACTCCCGGCAGGCGCTAGTGCAGGTATTGCGCATGCCCCTGCTGTATAGCGCCCTTCTCGGCCTCCTTGTAAACCTCTTACACTGGCCAGTCCCACAACCTGTTCTGCAGGCTACCCGCCTTATGTCCCAGGCGGCTATCCCTGGGCTGCTCGTGGTGCTGGGTATCCAGGTTGGCTCCTCGTGGAGGAGGCCCCCGTGGAAGCCTCTCACGGCGTCTCTCGTGCTACGGCTAGGGGGTTCAGTGCTGGTGGCGCTCCTGTTGGTGCGCATGCTGGGTATAGAAGGCCTGGCGCGTAAGGTGCTGATGCTTCAGGCGGCTATGCCCACCCCCGTGTTCGTAACTGTGTTTGCCACCCAGTTTCGCCTAGACGCCAACTTCTTGACTGGCGCCGTGGTGGCCAGTAGCCTGGCCAGCATGGTCAGCCTTACGCTCCTTTTGGCCTGGCTCGAGTAAGGCGGGGCGGGCGAGCAAGGAAGGCAAGGCACCCTGCCATCGTCGCCAGGGCTGCTGCCACCAGGAGGGCAACATCGTAGGACCCCATTAGGTCGTAGAGGCCCCCGATCACTAGAGGCCCTACAGCCTGGCTAACCACCTGCACTGGCAGGGTAACACCCCGGATTGTGCCCAGGTTGGCTCGGCCGTAGTAGTTGGCCCAGGTAACGGGCACCAGAGTCCCCAGTCCCCCTACCCCCGCGCCGAAAAGGATGGTGCCCAGGAAACCTTGCGGTGTGTTGCGAGCGATTAGCAGGACGAGGAAACCCGCCAGTATGCACGCTGTTGTGCTTGTGAGGGCATAACGCACTGGCCAGCGCGCCCCGACCACTCCCCACACAAGGTGCGAAGTGGAGGAAGCGAAGCCGAAACCACTGACCATTCCCGCCACCAAAGTGGGGGGTATGCCCCTCTGGAGCAAGTGGGGAGCCTGGTGCAGGCTCACTCCTGCCTGCACCAGGAAGACCAGGCTGGTGAAGGCCGACAGCACCCACAGGGTGGGCGTGTGCAACGCCCCTTTCAGGGTGAAAGAATCCTCTCGCACAGAGGGCGGGGCCGAAGAGGGGGGAGAACGCCCTATGGGCGCTGGGCGCGGCGCCCCGTCGGGGAGGAGGCCCAGGTCTTCTGGACGGCGGCGCATCAAGAGGGTATTGGGGAGGAGGCCTACCCCCAAGGCTAGGGCAGCCACCGCCAACCACCCAGCCCGCCAGTCTCTCCAGGAGATGATCCCTTGCACGATGATGGGCAAGGCCCCTTGCGCCAGACCTCCCATAAGGTTAGCCAGTGCCATAGCCAAGGCTCTTCTGCGCACGAACCAGTTGGCTATGGCGGTGGTGGCCCCTATTTCCATCGGTGAGGCGAAGGCCAGACGGGCCAGGCCATAGGCCACATAGAATCCCGCGAGAGAGGAGACCCCAGAAAGGGCGATGGCCCCCACACCCACCATAAGGACGCTAATGGTAAGCACCACCCGGGCACCTGCCCGGTCTACCCAGCGCCCCCATAGGGGAGCCGTGAGGCCACCCATAATATTACCCAGGGAGACGGCCCCGGATATTTGGGCACGGGACCACCCCAGGGTATCCCCCATAGGCTTTACAAAGACCGACAGGAGAGCCACCGACGCCCCGTGCCGGGCTACCAGGGCACACGCTACGCACCCTACCACTACCCAGCCGTAGTAGAAAGGCAGACGGTGATGAATGCCCCGCCAGAGCGCCGTGCCCCCCCTAAAAGGAAGACGCATCGCCCTCTACGGCACCTCGCTGGTGAGACCTTGGGCCATGCGGATCTCTGTTCCGTAGTTTATCGTCCAGGAGACCCGATGAGTTACAGCATCGGCCAGAGCTGAGGCAGAGGGCATGCCGGTGCCACTGCGGCGCAGGCCCCCAAAGGGCAAATGCACCTCTGCGCCGATGGTAGGCAGGTTCACATATCCTACCCCAAACTCACACTCCTCACGGATGAATCGCTGTTTCCGATAGTCCTTGGTGCACACGGCCAGAGCAAAGGCGTAGTCGGCGTCGTTATACTTGCGCACGGCGTCGTCGGCATCGGTGAAGGGGATAATGGCCACGTGGGGGCCGAAGACCTCCTCCCTTAGCACCCGCTTACGGCTGTCGTGCTCCATTCTGTAAATGAAGGGGCCAATGTAGTTGCCATACTGGAGGGCCTTGTCGGTAGGACGCCCAACCTCCAGCAGCACCTGGGCCCCCTCCTCCTTTGCCAGGCGGTTGTAGCCCTCCACCTTCTCCCGGGCTTGCGGCGTAATGAGGGGGCCAATAAACACATCCTCCCGTGTTGGGTTGCCTATGCGCAGACGGCGCGCCTTCTCAACAAAGGCCTGGGTGAAGCGCTCCAGGATGCTCTCCTGGACGAAGAGGCGGGATGCCGAGACGCACCGCTGGCCGGAGGTGCGAAAAGCGGCCATTACTGCTGCGTTGACCGTCAGGTCAAAATCGCAGTCCTCAAAGACGAGCATGGCGTTCTTGCCGCCCATTTCGCAGACGGCGAACTTGCGAGGGTCTTTGGCGGTCTCCTGGCGGATCATGGAGCCTACCTGGTAAGAGCCGGTGAAGAGCACCACGTCGGTCTGGGGGTGCACCACCAGTGGCCAGCCCACCTCTTCCCCATACCCGTGCACCACATTGAGGACACCGGGTGGCAGGCCCGCCTCGTGGAAGTAGTTGGCGATGCGCTGGGCCATTAGAGGCGTCTCTTCGGCAGGCTTGAGGATAACGGTGTTGCCTTCCATTAGAGAGGGACAGATAAGCCAGAGGGGGATGGCGAATGGGAAGTTCCAGGGGGTGATGCACACTACCACCCCCTTGGGTTTGCGCAGAGCGAGGCTGTCCTTTTCAGCGATTTCAGAAGCCAGCACATCGCCCAGGGGCATACGGGCGCGCCCGAACCAGTATTGCAAGGTGTGCAGGCCTTCCACCACATCGGCGCGGCACTCTACCAGAGGCTTGCCGCACTCCTGGGCCATTAGGTGGGCCAGGGCTTCCTGGTCGCGCTTCACCATCTGTGCCACAGCATCCAGGTATTCGGCCCGCTTGATACGGGAGAGGCGTCGCCAGGCTGGGAAGGCCTCCTGGGCGGCCACAACGGCCTTATGGGCGTCCTCTTTCTGGGAGCGGGGGAAGGTGCCCAGCACATCCCGCCAGTCATGGGGAGAGCGGTCTTCAAGGGTCGCTTCGCTGGCGGCGGGGAGCCACTGCCCGGCTATATAGTTCTGGACGCGCAGGGTTTGGGGCATAACCCACCTCCTTGCTGATACACTGTTCCTCCCATCCCAGCATAGCAAGACTATACTGCGGAGGGCAGTGTCCTCCTTGGAGGAAGGCGGTGGCCTGTGATGCCCCTTGCCAGGAAAGGGGTCTAATAGGCGGAGCGCCTATTCTGCCAGCGAAGCCACACCAGGCCCGACCCCAGGATGGCGCCCACCAGGGCACCCAGCGGCTGGGCTACCACAAAGGGGTAATGCTCAAACCCGAAGTCAAAGGCAGGGACGCCAGCGACCACCAGTCCTACCAGCAGGCCGATGCCTCCCCAATGGAACATCTCCAGGTCCCGGGCCACTCGGGCCAGAAGTTCCTCCGAGTGTCGCCCCCAGCGCTCCCACGACCAGGAGCCTTGTTCGGTGCCGGGGTAAAGATCGGCGCCCACCTCGCCGCGACGCAGGGGTGTCAGGACGGGGCGGGCTTCCGACTGGGCCTGGGCGTAGGCTTTTCCATCCCTCTCCTGGGCGTCCTCAAAGGGGCGAGCGCGGCGGGGGAAGCCGTCCCGGGGCTCACGCAACCCTTCGGTTGTCCAGCGCCCCTCTTCCTGGGTAGGGTGGGGATGCCCTCGTTCAGCGGTAGCAGTAGCGGCGGAGTATATCGGGTTGCGCAGGTTGGGCATGGTAGCCTCCTATCTACAAACTTCCGGCACATCACCGGCACGGCCGGGTGTGCATTACAGCAAGGGAAGTTTAGGACAAGGGCTAATGGTGCGTCAAGGGCTTTTCAGGGAAAAATTCGGGGGCTATAGGAGCCTGCGACATGAGTTATTTTGCCCCCTGTGGGCGCGGTGGAAGGAGACAGAGAGCACTTGACCATAAAAGCGAATTGGTGCGAGTTGCCATATTTGCACGGAAATGAAGGCGTTTTACACCTAATAGGTCTGATTATGGGCTATTATCGCTGTATATATGCTATTGAGCCCCATTTTCTAGCCGATAAAAGGGCTATTATTGGCGCAGCTACCTATTGACATAGCATGTCTTGTCGTTCTACCTTCAGGGCAAAGGCAGGAAAGGAGGTGAAGTATGGCAGAGGCGTATTGCTTCAAGTGCCGCAAGAAGGTTACTATCCGGAACGCCACCCAGGTAACCCTCAAGAACGGGCGGCCGGCCATTCAGGGCGTCTGCCCCTCCTGCGGCACGAAGGTCTTCCGCATCGGAAAGGCGTAGAAGGTCTTTTGTAGAGGCAGGGGCCAGATACTATCCCCAAGGATGTGAAGCCCTGCACAAGCGCCGAGCAGGGTTAGGTGCTCTGCCTGGCGCTTGTGCTGTTATGGGCTTGGTGTGAGGCGGTTGAGGTGCTGCCAGGTTCCACCCAGAGGGTGTCTCCGGGGCGCACCAGGCCGGGGCTATGCACAACCCCCACTACGCCTCGCCTCCCCATAACTGTGCGCACAATGGCGCGGTGGTAAACTTCCAGGGTGGCACAGGGGCTGTTCTGCTTTGTTATCTCCACAATGGCAGTCTGTCCCAGGTGCAGACGGTCGCCAGGCTGGAGGTCGGACAGGTCGCCCAGGCCTTCTACCAGAATATTCTCTCCGAAGGCACCCGGCTCTAAGTGGATCCCCAGGGTCTCCCGTAAGTAGAAATACATCTCCTGGGACACGATGCTCACCTGGCGCCAGTTGGGCTCGGGGTCGCCTTTCTTCTTGTGTTTATTGATGGGCCCAGCATGCCAGTCGCCTTCCACCCCATCACCGTTCAGGGTGATAACGGGCTGGGGATATTTGGGGACACCCCCGGAGGGGCGCAGGCACACAGCGACAACCCGGCCCTGGCGCCGGAACGTTGCCATATCTAGCCACCCACCTGGAACATCTCCACCTTACGATTGGGGCGCAAGGGAAGGGTGGCTCTCGCTTCCGAGTAGCGGTCGGTGCGCTGGCTCCAAAGGGCGATGATATGCTGGCGAATGGCCTCATCAGAGGCGCCAGAGCGCACAAGGCCCTTCAGGTCGTAGCCATCGCTGGCGAAGAGACAGGTGTAGGCCTTACCTTCGGCCGAGAGGCGCAGGCGTGTGCAATCCCCGCAGAAAGGTTTGGTAACTGAAGGGATAACCCCCACCTCCCCACTACCGTCCCGGTAGCGGTAGCGCAAAGCCGTGTCGCCGTAGCCCCGCTGGAGCGGCTCTAGCGGGAAGACAGCGTTGACACGCTTCACAATTTCGTCCGCTGGGACCACATCGTCCATACGCCAGTGGTTCAGGCTCCCCACATCCATATACTCAATGAAGCGGATAATGTAACCCCGCTCTTTGCAGAAGCGGGCGAGGGCCACCACCTCCTGCTCGTTGACGCCTCGCTGGACTACCACATTGATTTTCACCGGTTCCAGGCCGACGCGGGTGGCCTCTTCAATTCCTTCTATAACCCGCTGGGGGCCGAAGCCGCGCCCATTCAACCGGCCGAAGACCTGGGGGTCCAGGGAGTGGAGGCTCACGGTAATTCTTTTGAGGCCAGCCGCCTTAAGGGCTTGGGCTTTCTGGGCCAGCAGGAAGCCGTTGGTGGTCAGGGCCAGGTCGTCCAGGCCAGGGATGGAGGCCAGTTGGGCGATGAGGTTCTCAATCTGGTTGCGGAGGAGAGGCTCTCCTCCGGTCAAGCGCACCTTACGCACGCCCAGGGAAACGAAGATGCGCACAAGGCGCGCTGTCTCCTCAAAGGTAAGGATCTCTTCGCGGGGGAGGAAGCTATAGCGGAAGCCCAGGGCCTCGTGGGGCATGCAGAAGGGACAGCGGAAGTTGCAGCGGTCGGTAACGGAGATGCGCAGGTCCCGCAGGGACCTGCCGAAACGGTCGGCGATGAAGGTAGAACCAGACGGTGTCGGCTGGAGGTTGCCATCCATTAGCGTCCCTTTTCTAGCAGCTCCTTCAGCAGGGCCACCGCCTTCCTGGCCGCTTTCCCACGGTGGCTTATAGTGTTCTTCTCTTCTAACGATAACTGGGCTACTGTCTTGCCTTTTTCGGGCAGGTAGAAGACAGGGTCGTAGCCGAAACCTCCCGTCCCCTGGGGGGCGAAGGCGATGACGCCTTCCAGCGTCCCCTCTACAGTATAGGTGCGTCCGTCTGGGAAGGCAAGGGCGATAACAGAGCGGAAGCGAGCAGTGCGCTGTTCCCAGGGCACCCCCTCTAGTTTTCCCAGGAGAAAGGCGATACGCTGGGGGTCGGTGGCGTTCTCCCCAGCGTAGCGCTTAGCCTTCACACCCGGCTCGCCAGACAAGGCATCCACCTCTAGTCCTGAATCGTCGGCCAGGGTTGGGAGGCCTGTCATTTGGCAGTAGGTGCGGGCCTTGAGTAGAGCGTTCTCTATAAAGGTATGGCCACTCTCTTCTACTTCGGTAGATATGCCTAGGTCTGCAAGAGTAACCCACTGACACGGTGCTTCGCTGAGGATAAGGAGGAGTTCGCGCGCCTTTCCTGGATTGGTGGTAGCCAGGAGGAAGGTGGGATGGGTGTGTTGGGGCTTTTGGTGCGTAGGCGAGGGCATTGACACCCCCTTGACAGGTTCGTTACCATGAGCACGGAAGCGCTAGAGTTGCATAGCGAGCCTTCCAGCCTTGCCAAAGTTGTCGGGTGTGCCCAGGTGGTGGAACTGGTAGACACGCGGTCTTGAGGGGGCCGTGGGGTTTCCCCGTGTGGGTTCAAATCCCGCCCTGGGCACCATTGTGGCGACGTAGCCAAGAGGTCTAAGGCGGAGGTCTGCAAAACCTCTATTCGCCGGTTCGAATCCGGCCGTCGCCTCCAGGTTTTCTATTCCCTTGTCTGTGGCCTTTGCTGTTTCTGCAAGAGCCATTCTTCCACAGGGGGAAGGGTGGGGTTGTCGGGCCTCAAGAGAAAGTATTCGGCCACAGGGCGATAAATATCCAGCAGGCGGCGTAGTTCCCCGATGGGTTCGGTATGCTCGTCTACTCGTAAGTTGACCCATGGGAAGACCTCCCGCCCGTAGACCACAACCCCTGCAGAGCGCTGACCGCCGTGCTGACCCCCTGCGTCCCTTCCCGCTTCCAGAGCGCGGACCAAGCGCTCCTCCAGGGGCTCCTGAGGGCAACCGTGAAAGGCCTGCCACATAGCGGTAACGGTGCCCTCGCCTACCAGGACATTCCCCATAGCGATAACCCCAGGCTGGGCCATATGGCCAGCCCACGGCTGGTTCTTGCTCCCCGTGCGGACGGCAAAGCGCCCCCTTTGGTCTACGATGCCCACCTGGCGATACTCTATGTAAGGGTCTGCGCCCTCCAGATGGCGTAGGACTGCCTGGGGTGAATAGCCCAGTTCCAGTAGCCGAAGCCCCAAAGCACCCAGGCGCGGGTCCGTGTAGGCTTGTGTGGCGATGGCGCCTACGCCCGGCTGGATCCACACGCACCGGCCGGTTACCGCAATTCCTCGTGTGGCGATGGCGATGCCCAGGTTTCCTGTGGTGGGACACTGGGCGATGATGGTGAAGGTGGAGAACAGCCTTCCCAGTGTGAACATCCTTCCCCTCCTGTTTGGTGCAAGGCACGGCTTAGAGTATGATAGCAGAGGAGGCGTGCCGGGGTGGCGAAACGGCAGACGCGGCGGACTTAAAATCCGCTGGGGCACCGCCCCGTGTGGGTTCAAATCCCACCCCCGGCATACCTGCGGCAACCACTCGCAACACGGCGCTTGATTTGTATACTTCGGTCCCTCTCCCTTGGCAAGGGAGCAGGTGCTTGACGCCTCTTCCCCAGTAGGCCTATCATTATCTGTTCCTGGGCGCCTGGAAGTAGGGACGAGGCACACCAGAGCCTTCTGGCACCTTCCCTGCCCTACCGCAGGGTGGCCTGGGGAGTGAGGAACAAGAGGAATGCCCCTCCAACCCTGGGAAAATGCCTGGCTCCTTCGGGCGTTCCTGCGCCCCGGCCTGGGGCTGAAACGCTGGCTGCTTCTCTTTGCCCTGGGTGTCGCCTGTGTCGGACTTGGC
>JBKBKV010000034.1:0-15156 GCA_046294495.1 Dehalococcoidia bacterium
CCTTATCCTGGCCGAGGCCCTGGCCCAGGAGGCCCTCCAGAAACCCTTCCGCATCCACAGGACCTTCCCTGGGAAGGCTCTTAGGGGCCTGCGCTACCACCCTCTTTACGACCCCTTCGCCTACGAGGCAACGGACAAGGCCACCGCCTACCGCGCCTCCCGGGGGGATGTTATCCTGCGCCTCACCCCCGATGGCTCTATCACCGAGGTGCACAGGGATGCCTTTGAGGGCAACTACCCCGTCATCACCGCTGACTTTGTGAGCCTGGAGGAGGGGACAGGTGTCGTCCATATCGCTCCCGCCTTCGGCACAGAGGACTACGAGGCAGGCAAGGCCGAGGGGCTTTACTTTGTCCAGCAGGTTGACCTTCAGGGCATTGTCCGAGGCACCTACCCCTTCGCCGGACGCTTCGTGAAGGATGCTGACCCCCTTATCGTGCGCGACCTTACCCAAAGGGGCCTGCTCTATCGTCACGGTGTCTATCGCCACACCTATCCCTTCTGCTGGCGGTGCGGAGCACCCCTTCTCTATTACGCCAAGCCATCTTGGTATCTGCGCACCACCGCCGTGAAAGACCTGCTCATTCAGCGCAACCTGGAGATCCACTGGTATCCGGAGCATGTTCAGGAGGGGAGGTTTGGGGAGTGGCTCCGCAACAATGTGGACTGGGCACTCTCTCGTGAGCGCTACTGGGGCACCCCTCTCCCCGTGTGGCGATGCGGACAGTGCCCCCACTGGCTTGTGGCCGGTTCGGTGGCCGAGCTGCGGGAGCGCGCCACCCCCGATACCCTCCCACTGCTGGACTCCCCTGACATGGACCTCCACCGTCCCTTCGTAGACCGCATCCGCCTGCGCTGCCCCAAGTGCGGGGGGGCAATGGAGCGTGTCCCCGAGGTTATTGACTGCTGGTTTGACTCCGGGGCCATGCCCTATGCCCAGTTCCATTACCCCTTTGCCAACCCTTCCCTGCCCACCGACGGGCGCTACCCAGCCGATTTCATCTGCGAGGCGGTGGACCAGACGCGAGGGTGGTTCTACAGCCTCCACGCCATCGCCTGCCTGCTGGAATACGCCAGCAATGGGCGGTTCACTGCACCCTGCTACCGCCATGTCATCTGCCTGGGGCTGGTGCTGGACGAGCAGGGCGAGAAGATGAGCAAGAGCAAGGGCAATGTGGTAGACCCCTGGAGCGTAATCGCCCAGCACGGGGCCGATGCGGTGCGCTGGTATCTCTTCACCGCTACCCCTCCGGGGAGCGACAGGCGCTTCTCTACCACCCTGGTGGGGGAAGCGGTGCGCCGTTTCCTCCTCATCTTCTGGAACACCTACAACTTCTTCACAACATACGCTGTGCTGGATAGCTTTGACCCCAAGACAGCCCCCAACCCCGGCCCCCGCACCGTTCTGGACCGATGGCTCCTCTCGGAACTGCACGCGCTGGTGGAGGAGGTAACGGACTCTCTGGAGCACTACGACCCCACAACGGCCGCCCGTCGCATAGAGGCCTTTGTGGACTTGCTCTCCACCTGGTATGTGCGCCGAAGCCGCCGCCGCTTCTGGAAGACCCAGAGCGACGAGGACAAACTGGCCGCCTTCCATACCCTCTATACCTGCCTGGAGGTGCTCTCCCGTCTCTTGGCCCCCTTCACTCCCTTCACGGCCGAGGCCCTTTACCAGAACCTGGTGCGCTCGGTAGACCCCCAGGCTCCCTTTTCGGTGCACCTGGCCCAGTGGCCCACACCCGACCCCTCTTGGCGCGACCCCTCGCTGCGACAGGCCATGCGGGTTGCCCAAATGGTGGTGCGTCTGGGAAGGTCTGCCAGGAGCAAGGCGGGCATTCGTGTGCGCATGCCCCTGGAGGCCCTGCTGGTGAAACTCCCATCGCCTGAGGAGGAGGCGGCCCTGGGCCTATTGGCTCAGGAGGTAAAGGACGAGTTGAATGTTAAACGCCTGGAGGTGGTGGGCAGCCAGGAGGCTTTCCTCTCCTATAGGGTGCGGGCACGACGCGACCTGCTGGGGGCCAAATATGGGGCGCGGGCCGAAGAGGCCGCCCGCGCCCTGGACAACCTCCCAGCTAGCCATGTGGTGGAGGCGGTGCGTTCTGGCCAACCTGTGCAGGCAGGGGACTTTCTCCTGTTACCTGAGGAAGTAGAACTGGTGCCCCAGCCCCTCCCTGGCTTCTCTGCAACAGAGGAGGGGGGATACGCTGTGGCTGTTACCACCGCTTTGACCCCAGAACTGCGCCTGGAGGGCCTGGCGCGGGAACTGGTGCATCGCCTGCAAGATCTCCGTCGGCAGGCGGGTCTGGAGGTGGAGGACCGTATTCACCTCTGGATAGAAGCCCCACCAGCCTTCCGGCCGGTGCTGGAGCAGTGGGGGGCCTTCATCGCCGGGGAGACCCTGGCCCTGCGCCTGGAGATGGATGCCCCTCCCCCCGGGACCGCCACCCTGCAGGTAATCCTTGACGGTTTGACGGTGCGGGCAGGCATCAGGAAGGCCACTTAAAGTGTCTAACAGACCACAGCCTAACGCCCCCGCGTCCTCTGCGTTATCATAAGAATAGATAAGGTTATAACTTTTCCACGGGGTGTGGCGCAAAACACCGCACCCTTCAGGAAGGAGCGCTGTGACCACAGCCCGTCAACTGGTTACCCTGCAAACCAGGCCCCGCCAGGTGCTT
This sequence comes from Dehalococcoidia bacterium, assembly GCA_046294495.1. Lineage (GTDB taxonomy): Bacteria > Chloroflexota > Dehalococcoidia > Lucifugimonadales > HRBIN23 > HRBIN23. The sequence goes on from JBKBKV010000034.1 coordinate 2,682, forward strand.
GGGAAAAAGGTGAAGCGCCTGCGCCGAGGTGGATGGACACCTCTACACCTTTACGGGCCTGGCATTTCCCCCAGGGCACTTCAGGCCCCCACCTCTGACCTGCGCAAGGTGTTAGTCCAGGTTGGGCGAAGCAAGCCCCTCTCTGTGTTGGTGGAAGGCGAAAACCAGCCTCACCTGGCCTTCGTGCGAGAGATCCATTTCCACCCTCTCACGGAGGAGGTGCTCCATGTGGACCTGTATCGGGTGGATGTCTCTAGACGGGTAGAAGCGGAGGTGCCCCTGGCGGTGGTAGGTGAGGCCCCGGCCGTGGCCAGCCTGGGAGGCACCCTGATCATCCCCCACCACACTCTCCCTGTAGAGGCCCTCCCCCTGGAGATTCCCGAGGCCCTGCGCGTAGACATCTCGGCTCTGGACACCTTTGACAAGGTGATAAGGGTTCGTGACCTCTCCTTGCCCCCGGGTGTGGAGGTCAAAGCAGACCCCGATGATGTTATAGTCCTTGTTTCCCCGCCACGGGTAGAGGCTGAGGCAGTTGCCCCAGCCCCCGCCCCTGCTCCCGCCGAGGTAGAGGTGGTGCGTCCGGAGCGCAAGCCCAAAGAGGAAGAGGAGGAGTAGGCGTATGCCCAGGGCCTTTCGGGGGCTGGCGGTATGGGTGGCCCTGCTAGTGGCCAGTGCCCTGATGGCCACCAACTGCACGGGGCTACGCTTGCGCCCCGAGCCTACCCCTCGCCCCTCCCCTACCCCAGCAGCGCTGGCGGTAACGCCCGCCGCCCCTTCCCTAGTAGGCGCCTCCCAGCCTCTCCCCCAAGTTGCGGAGGTGGTGGCGCGTGTAACTCCAGGGGTGGTGAGCATCGCCGCTGAGACGCAAGGGGTAGACATCTTCCTGCGCCCTATACGGGGCGTCAGCACAGGCACTGGCGTGATTTTTGACCCCGCCGGCTATATCGTTACCAATGACCATGTGATTTCAGGTGCGCGGCGGGTGCAGGTTACCCTTAGCGACGAGCGCTCCTTTGAGTCGAAAATCGTGGGGCGCGACCCCCTCACCGACCTGGCGGTGCTGAAGATAGACGCCCCCGACCCTCTACCAGCCCTCCCCTTCGCCGATCCGGACACAGTTCAGGTGGGGGAGTGGGTTATTGCTATTGGCAACGCCCTGGGCCTTCCCGGAGAGCCTACGGTAACGGTTGGGGTGGTAAGCGCCCTGAACCGCTCCACCAGTGTGGGGGAGCGGGTCTATAATGACCTGATTCAGACCGATGCTGCGATCAATGAAGGTAACAGCGGAGGGCCCCTGGTGAACTTGAAGGGGGAAGTGGTGGGCATCAACACGATCGTTGTCCGTGAGGCGCAGGGCATTGGCTTCGCCGTGGGTAACACCACCGTAGTCCCGGTGGCCAGGTCCATTGTGGCTAATGGGCGGGTAGTGTGGCCTTGGCTGGGGGTGGGTGTGGACAACCTGACGGCTGGTAAGGCCCTGGAACTGGGCCTGCCCTTGCGGGAAGGTGTGCTGGTGCAGGCGGTGCAACGGGGTAGCCCGGCCAGCAAGGCCGGCGTCCAGCCTGGGGATGTCATCACCGCTCTCAACGGCGTAGCGGTGCCCAATGTTCGGAAACTCCAGCGCCTCCTAAGGGAGGAACTCAAGGTAGGCCAGGTAGTTACCGTAACCCTGCGCCGTGGCAATCAGACCCTGGAGCGCCAGGTAACCCTGGAGGAGTTCCCCCGCCCCACTTAGCGCATCTACCCTGAGGAGGCCGGGATGCCTGTGGACATCCTCATTCGCGGTGGAATGGTGGTGGATGGCACGGGCAACCCCTGGTTCCGTGCTACCGTAGCAGTAGAAGGGGAGCGTCTGCGCATACTGAGGGGTGAAACCTCTTCGGTGCAAGCCACCAGGGTTGTAGACGCTGCAGGCAAGGTTGTGTGCCCAGGCTTCATTGACGTGCACGCCCACTCGGCGCTTATGGCCCTGGGCGAGCCACACCACCTTCCTAAAGTATTGCAGGGGGTTACCACCGAGGTGGTGGGCGTGGACGGCCTCTCCTACGCCCCTTTCTTCTCTGCCCAAGACTTTCAGATATTCGCCCATCTCAATGCGGGCCTGGACGGCCGCCCCCCGCCCGGTCTGCGCTACAACAGCGTGGCAGACTACCTCTCCTGCTACGATGGGAAGACCTCTGTCAACATCTGCTACCTTATTGGCAACTCGGTTCTCCGTATCGCTACTGTGGGGTGGGAAGAGCGGCGGGCCACCGCTGATGAGATACGCCGTCAGCAGGACATCCTGCGCACCGGGATGCGAGAGGGGGCCTTCGGCCTCTCCACCGGCCTCACCTACCCTCCAGGCTCTTACGCTGATACCCAGGAGCTTATAGAGTTGTCCCGTGTGGTGGCCGAGGAGGGGGGCATCTACGCTACCCATGTGCGTTATACCCTGGGGGACCGCTTCGCCGACCCCTTCCGGGAGGCCATCGCCATCGCCCGGGCTAGCGGGTGTCCGCTGCATATCTCTCACTTCAATACACCTATCCCTGGGGGGGCACGCCGCCTCCTGCGCCTGGTGGACGATGCCCGTGCCGAAGGGCTTCAGGTTACCTTTGACGCCTACCCTTACCCCTATACCAGCACACGCCTGGTGGCCCTTATACCCGAGTGGGCGCACAATGGTGGCCCCCAAGCCCTTCTTGCCCGTTTGAAAGCCCCAGAGGTGCGCCAGAGTATCGCCCGGGACCCCGACTTCTTCCGGCGCGACTTCCGCTCTTTCCTTATTACCAACCTCTCCACGCCGAAATGGCGCAAATACGACGGGTGGAGCCTGGCCGCTATCGCCCAGGAGACAGGCAAGAGCCTAGTGGACACCCTCTGCACCCTCCTGCTGGAAGAAGACCTAAACCCCTGCTATATAGGGCTGGGGGGGAATCCTGTGAACATTCGGGAGTTCTTCCGCCACCCGGCCCACATGGTGGGCACCGATGCCCTTCTCCTGGGGGCACACCCCAACCCCCGCACCTACGGCTCCTATCCCCTCATCCTGGGTGACCTGGTGCGGGAGGAGGGTGTTCTCTCCCTTCCTGAAGCCATCCGCAAGATGACCAGCATGCCCGCCCAGACCCTGGGCCTGCCTGACAGGGGCCTCCTGCAGGACGGCTTCTATGCCGATCTGGTAGTGTTTGACCCCCAGAAGGTGCGCTCCCTGGCTACCCTGGACAACCCCAGTGAGCCTCCCCTGGGCATAGAGTATGTAATTGTGAATGGGAAGGTGGTGGTGGAGCAGGGGAGGCACACGGGCGTTTTCCCTGGGCGGGCGTTGCGCCATAGAGCCTAGAAAGGCTTCATGCCAGGCGCTTCCAACGGCCAGGGGGCCAGTAGATGAGCCATGCCCTCCCCAGTATACCCTCCCGGCGCACAGGGCCAAAGGAGCGGCTGTCCCGGCTCAACGCCTCCACATCCCCAACCAGGAAGTATTCTCCCTCTCCCAGTCGCAAAAGGGGCCTGCCCGTGGGGGTCGGGGGCGGCCCTTGTTCGCTAACATGCACCAGCCCATCGGCGTCCTCTGATACTGTTTCCCCGGGGAGAGCCACCACACGCTTCACCAGGAGGCGGTGTGGGGCGTAGGGGTCTCGCGCCAGCACCACATCTCCCCGCTGGGGGGCGTGGGAGTGGTAGGCCAGGGTATCCACCAGCAGGAAATCGCCGGGCAAGAGGGTGGGGGCCATGCTCCACCCCCGCACCACAACGCGGCGGGCACGCAGGAAGGCCCAAAGCGTGGACATCCAGCGCCGGGTCAACTTACCCCCGGTTTTCAGAATACCAGCGCGCCTGTGTGTCTTGCTGGGGATGGGGGTTTTGCGTAAACTATAGTGTAAGCCACTAAAGGGGGAGGTGCTCATGTTCACGCGCACACTGTTCGGCCTGGTGAACCGCCTGTTGCCGGCCCGAGAGGCCCACGCCCACTGCGATATTCCCTGCGGGATTTACGACCCCATCTTCGCCAAGATTGCGGCTCAGACAGTGCTGAAGATGGTGGTGCGTATCCAGGCCCTGCCCAAGCCCGACCCCAACAACAATGACGCTGTTCTGGCATACCATAACTCCCTGGCCCGCTACATCGCTGTAAAGGAGCAGCACGCCGAGATCTGCAAGAAGGAACTGGATATCCTCTGGCACGACTACTTCCGCCCGGAGCATCTGCAAAAGTATCCTGACCTGCACAACACCTTCTGGACCACCCTCAAACTGGCCTCCAAGTGTAAGCAGTCGGTGGACAGGAAGGCGGCGGAAGACCTGGTGGCGGCGGTGGACCGCATCGCCGAAATCTTCTGGGCAACAAAGGGCGTTCAGTATTCGGACCCGGTGGCCCAGGTGCGCTTCGGCACCTAGGGGTTGAAACCCATTGGAGGCTTTCCCATCCCCACTGTGGGGAAGGAGGTGCCATGTCTACCTGGCGGGCATCCCTGGCCGAGGGCATCGCCACCCTCCTGTTTGTTGTTATCGGGGCAGGGTCGGCGGTAGTCAGCGGGATGGTGCCCTCAGATACACCCTTCCCTCCTGCGCGCATTGTGGCCATTGCCGCTGCCCACGGCATCGGCATTGCCCTCCTTGTTTCCGCGGTAGGGCATATCTCGGGAGGGTATATAAACCCCGCCATCACTTTTGCTGCAGCCCTCACCCGACGCCTTGCGAGCGGTAGAGCGTTGGCCTTTGCTGGGGCGCAACTGGTGGGTGCGGTGGTGGGTGCCTACCTCCTCAAACTGTTTATCCCAGCCGCAATCTTGGGGGGTATGGGTGCCACTACTTTGGGAGAGGGGGTTAGCACCGGAGGTGGCCTGCTGGCGGAGGCGGTCTTCACCTTCGCCCTGGCTTTTGTGGTTTACGCTACCGCTATAGACCCCCGTGGGCCGAAGGCCATCGCTCCTCTGGCAATAGGCCTAACAGTGCTGGCCGACGCCCTTGTAGGGGTGCCCCTCACAGGGGCCTCTATGAACCCCGCCCGAAGCCTGGGGCCGGCGGTAGCCGGTGGGGTGTGGACAAACCACTGGGTCTATTGGGTTGGCCCTCTGATAGGGGCGGCGCTGGCGGGGCTGGTATACGAGACCTTCTTTATGCCGAGGGAGGAGGGCGGCGGGTAGCCAGTGACTTCACCAGGGCCATCACCGCTAGCACCGATCCCAGGGCTGTTACGGCACACGCAAGGGAGGCGTCCCGAAAGGCCCAGGTTATCGCTATGGCCTGGGTGGGCGCACTCTCTGCCATAGCATACAAGCGTGCGGTGTAGACAGCCCCCGCCAGCGCCAGCCCCCCCGACAGTCCAATCTGCCTCCCCGTGCTGATGGACGCCCCGGCGGTGCCCAGGCGGTCGCGCCGGGCGGCGTTCATAATATGGGTGCTGTAGGATGGCTCATAGAAGGCGGAGCCTAGCCCCATAAGGACAAACCCCAAGGCCACATACCAGATAGGTTTTTCAACCGTAAGGAGGCCCAGCACCACCAGCCCCGCCAGCATGTAGAGGTTGCCGACCCCCATAACATAGCGGGGGAGCACCCGCTCGCACAGCATCCCCGCCATCGGAGCCACCACCACACGCACCAGGGGCAAGGAGGCCAGCACCAAGCCCGCGCTCGCTTGGGAGAGGCCCCGCCCGTCAAGCAAGTAGAAGGCCCCTACGGCGTTGTAAGCCCCCCACGCCAAGTAGTGAAGAATCAGCGCAAGAATGGCCCAGCCGAAGGCAGGGTCCCGGAGCATACCCAGGTCTACCACTGGGCGCACTGCACGCCTCTCTACAAGCAATAACACTGGGGCTAAAATCAAGGTGGCACCGACCAAAGCCAGCACGGCTGGGTGTGGCACACCCCAAACCCCGGCACGGTTCACTGCCAGTAAGAAGGCTCCCAACCAGGCAAAAAGGGTTACTGCCCCCCACACATCTACAGGCACCCTTCCTCCCATGGGCCGTTCGTCTCGCAACACTATCCCTGCCAACAGGGCGCTGGCCGCCGCCAGGGGGAGCCTGGCCCAGAAGATAGCTCGCCAGTCGCCTACTGACAGGAGAACCCCTCCCAGAATCGGGCCGAAGCCCAGCCCCAACCCTACCACGCCGCTGTTTATGCCTAAAGCCCTACCCCTCTCGTTGGCAGGGAAGGTGGCGGTAAGGATAGCCTGGCCGTTGGACACCAGCACCGATGCCCCTATCCCCTGGAGCACGCGCGCCAGGAAAAGCCAGGGGATGTTCTGGGCGGCTGCTGCAAGCCCCAGCCCCAGGGTGAAGGTCCAGAAGCCCGCCAGGTAGATGGCCTTGCGCCCCAGCACATCCCCCACCCATCCCAGTGTAAAGGCCAGGCCCGTGCTCACCAGCCAGTAAAGTATGCTGACCCATATCACCGCCGACACATCGGTGTGGAAAGCCTTTGCTAGAGCCGGGAAGGCGATAGCCAGAACCCCTCCATCTAGAGTAGTGGTTAGGGTGGCGAGGGCAACTACCACCAGGGCAAGCCACTTATAGGGGACCCGTACAGCGAGGGGCGAGAGTTGTTCCCTGGCAGAAGGCACGGCTACAGCAGGGGCAGCAGGTCTGTGAACTGGCGTAAGAGCCACTGGCGCTGGTCATACTGCTCCACCGCCTGGCGTAGCAGGTCGGCCCGGCGTCGGCGCTCCTCGTAAGGCATGGTAAGCACCCGATAGAGGGCGTCGGCGGTGCCCTCCAGGTCTGCGGGGGCAACGCCCAATGCCCCTTCCTTCAACTGCTCATATGCCCCCGAGGTCTCCGACAGCACCACCAGGCCCGCCTTGCCGTTCACCACTGGCCCCTCTTTCGCCACCAGGCTCATGCCGTCGCTCACGGGGTTCACGAGGAGGGCGTCGTAAAGGCGCAGGCCTGCCACCGCCTGGGTGTAGTTGTTCTCCTCAAAGAAGAGGATCGGTTTCCACCCTTCGGCGGCGTAGGTAGTGTTGACCTGCTCCACCACTTGGCGCACCTCGTCCATATAGCGTTCATACTGGCGGATATGGGTGCGGGAGGAGACTAGAAAGGCCAGGAAGACCACCTTCCCCCGTATTTCCGGATGGCGCTCCAGCAGGAGGGCGTAGGAGCGGAACCCCCGCACGATATTCTTGGACGGCTCAGCCCTGTCCACCCGCACTATGGTGTGCTGGAGGCATAAAGGGGAGAGGCGCTGGTAGTATTCTTGGGCGCGGGGTGAATCGGCGATGCGCCGCACCTCCTCCACATCAATAGAGAGGGGGTAACAGCGCACCAGCGCAGTGTGCCCCTGGTAGGTTACCGTCCTTTGGGTGAAGTCCACCTGTGCTCCCGGAAGGAAGAGCAGACACCCCTGCAGGAAGTTCAACAGGTCGGGCTGGGTCTGAAAGCCCACCACATGGCAGGAGGCCAACCCCCGGAAAATGGCCTCCCGTATGTCTTTGGGCAACAGTTGCCACATGCGTGGCTCTGGCCAGGGGAGATGCACCAGGTAATGAAGGATGGCGCTGGGCACAGCCTCGCGCACCTGGGAGGGCGCCAGGTAGAGGTGATAGTCGTGGAACATCACCAGGCAAGGCTTATCTTCTAGGGAGGCCTCGGCGATAACGGCCTCGGCGAATGCCCTGTTCACCAGCACATACCCCGTCTCCCAGGCGTCCAGCACCAGGGCGTCTACGCTGGGGGTATGGGGGGCGCTCCACATATAGTGGTGTAGGAACCAGAGTAGGGGGTTGCAGAAGATGTTGTAGAACTTATGGTAAACCCGCCGATGGGTGGCGACGAAGCGCACCGTAACCTTATGCCCGGGGATGGATGAACGCACCCGCCCCTCGGGGTTCTGCTCCAGCAGTTTGCGGTCGCCTTCGCCCATGGCGCTGGCTACCCAGGTGAAGGGGAAACGCTGGAGGAGATAAGAAAGGGAGGTAACCACCGTGCCCCCTCCACGGCGCGGCTGGGGTTGTCCTTCCGCCCCCAAAACATACTCCAGGGGGCCACGGTTGCTCACCACCAGAAGGCGTCGCCTGGCCAAGACCTCGTTGCACAGGGCTAGAAGGGGGTCGCTGGTAGGGGGTGCTGGAGCGGTTACCATCGTCTACAATCCAACGACGGGGGCAAGCCCCGATGCTTTTCTCCTTGTTTCTGCACTGGTAGGGAGCCAAAGTCCCTTTTGCTACCGCAAAAGTAACACGCTCGTCCCAGGCTGTCAAGCACGGTGGGGCTTGTCAAGCATCCCCGGCTGCTTTTTCCCGCGCAATAAGGGGTGTGCGACAGAGCGATCGCCAACCTTCAAGATAGGGGGCGCACCTGGCCGGGGCCTATGCCCACTGCACACCTATTCGGCTGGCAAAATTGGCCACGGGTATGTGCAGGAGGCCCTCGCCCTCTTCGCCCAGGGCTTCGGTGAGACCGTGGTGCCAGAGCCACCCCACCAGGGCCGCCAGCACCGCGTCCTGTCCATCGTGCCCCAGTCCCAAGGGGAGGCGCTCCAAGCCAGGGACGATGGTTGCCAGGGCCTCCCGAAGCAGGCGTTGCCCTAGGGGGCTATGCTTTCTGGGGGCGCGTCGCCCCAGCAGAAGGCGGCGGACAGTGTATGGGTAGGCCTCTATGACCGGCAGGCCGTGATCCTCCAGGGCACGGCGTAGGGCGATGGCCTCATATACCATGTGCTTGATGAGGGAGCGTTTGGTGGTAAAAAACAGGCCCACAGCCCGGCGGGCCAGTTCTCGCTCGCACGCCCTTCCGGACTTTTCTGAAGCGGGGCGGCAGGGGCATTGGGTCTCCAGGCAGTCCATTCCCAGGGGGAGGCCCAGGGGGGCATCCACCGCCACCACCCTGGGGCGCAGGTGCAGGGCCAATGTCTGGGCTTCAGCGCGCCCCGCGACCTGGCCGGCGTCTCGGAGGGAGCGGTCTTCCCGGAGGGTAGCCCATGTCCACGGGATGGTGGGGGAGTTGGAAGGGTCAAGGCCCAGATACATAGGGGTGCTAAGAGGGTGGGGTGGCCGTGCGCTCCCGCAGAAGGGCTTGCCACTCTCGGAGCAATCCCCCCCTTTCCAGGAGGCGCTGGGCGGCGGCGTAGGCATCCTCTTGTCCACCCTCCACCTGGGCCAGGGCTTGGGCGAGGTCGCCGTTGCGGTGGAGCAGGTCGTGCACAACCTGCACCAGCCCCTGCTCCAGGGCCTTTAGAAAGGCGTGGCGCTCCCGCTGGTGGCGGCGTTGCTGGAGGCGGCCAGAGGTCTCTTGGGCCAGGCGGTGCTTGGCGATGGCCTCCAGCAGGTGGGGGACACCCTCGCCGATATGAGCCTGGGTGAGCAGGATGGGAGGCATCCACTTGCTGGGGCGCTCACCAAGGGTGAGCATAGCCTTCAGGTCGCTGGCGAGACGGGGTGCCCCCTCCCTGTCGGCCTTATTCACCACGAAGATATCGGCCGTCTCCAGCAGGCCAGCCTTGAGGGTCTGGATGGCGTCGCCCGATTCTGGGGTCAAGACCACCACCACCGTATCCGCCATACCCATAATCTCCACTTCTGTCTGCCCGACCCCTACCGTTTCCACCAGCACCATGTCTTTGCCCGAGGCGTCCAGCACCTTCACGGCGGCCCGGGCCATGGGGGGCAAGCCCCCCACACCTCCACGGGTGGCCATGCTGCGGATAAAGACGCCGGGGTCGGCGGCGTGGCCTTGCATGCGGATGCGGTCGCCCAGGAAAGCCCCGCCGGTGAAGGGGCTGGTAGGGTCTATAGCCAGAACACCCACCCTTTTCCCCTGGGCGCGATAGAGGGCCACCAGACGGTCTGCCAGGGTAGACTTGCCTGCCCCAGGTGGGCCAGTGATGCCCACCACATATGCTCCCCCGGTATAGGGGTGCACGGCTTCCAGGATGTGAGCCGTCGTCGGCCCGCCCTGTTCCACCAGGGAGAGTAGACGGGCCAGGGCACGGGTGTCGCCGGCCCGCATGCGTTCAACCAGGGACGCTGGGGAAGATACTGCCACGCTTTCAGCCTAGCAAAGCCCCTTGTCAGTGGCAAGGGAGTGTGTTATAGTAACAGAGGTCTATTCACAAACCGCAGAGGTGGAGGAGGCATCTGTGGACATGACCTTTCCCAAGTGTCTCAAGTGCGAAGTAGGAGACCTGGTTCCTCTATCCGACTTCGGTAGCCAGGGGGCACCCATTCACTACAAGGCGTGGGTGTGCACCAACCCCGGTTGCGGGTTCAACCTGAAAATTCGCAACGGGGATGTTTACATCAACGAGCCTATAAACGACGGTAGCCTGAACACGGCGCGGGTGCGGTAAAGCCGTCTTATCCGCATTGCCACAAAAGGGGGGGTTGTCGCAAGGCGACCCTCCTTCTCTGTGGGGGCCACGAAGGGGTAGCACCTCTTTCTGACCCTTTCTATAGTAATGGGCGGCCCTAGGGCATAAGGCAGGGCTTGCCAGGGGAAGTGTTACCCTTTAGGATAGGGGGAAACTCCCTGGGAGGTGGTTATGCCTTATGATCTGCTGGTCCGCAACGGCACTATACACGACGGCACAGGTGCCCCGCCCTTTCGTGGGGATATAGGCATCGCCCAGGGACGCATTGTGGCCGTGGGGCTTCTGGAGACCCCTGGGAACGATACCATAGATGCCACTGGGCTAGTGGTGGCCCCAGGGTTTATTGACCTCCACACCCACAGCGACATCTCCTTCTTGCTGGATCCCGACGCCCAGAGCAAAGTGCGCCAGGGAGTAACCCTGGAACTGGCGGGCAACTGCGGGATGAGCATGGGTGCTCCTCTCATCGGCGAGGCCCGCCGTGCCCTCCAAGACAGGGTGGCCTCCTATGGTGTTGCCCTTCCAACCGACTGGACGACCTTCGGGGAATACCTGGAGCGGGTGGAGAAGGCTCGCCCCCCGTTGAACCTGGCGTGTCAGGTGGGGCACGGCTCCGTGCGCATGGCCGTGCTAGGTTGGGCCGATCGCGCCCCAACCCCTCAAGAACTTGAGGCCATGCGCGCCCTTGTGGCCGAAAGCCTGGACGCCGGCGCAATGGGCTTCTCCACAGGCCTATTCTACGCACCAGGCAGTTATGCCCGCACCGAAGAGGTGATAGAACTGGCAAGGGAGGCATCCAAAAGAGGCAAACTCTACTCCTCCCACATTCGCGACGAGGGGGACTACAGTGTGGGCCTCTTCAATGCCGTGCAAGAGGCCATTGAAATAGGGCGCATGGCCGGGGTGAGGGTGCAGGTCTCCCATCTGAAGTGTATGGGGCCATCCACTTGGGGCAAGGCCGAGGTGCTCCTGGAGCGCCTGGAGCGTGGGCGTGCCGAAGGTGTGGATGTGGCCGGCGACCAGTATCCCTACACGGCGGGTAGCACCTACCTGGCGGCTGCTGCCTTCCCGCGCTGGGCACAAGTGGGCGGGAGGGATGCCTTGCTCCAGAACCTGAGGGATGCCTCCTTCCAGGCACGCCTACGCATCGCCATCGCCGATAACTATGCTCGGCGTGGGGGTGCCGAACGGGTGGTTATAGCCTACCTGCCCCAGCAGCGCGAACTGGAGGGCCTGAGCATAGCACAGATCGCCGAGCGATGGGGCGTGGACCCTGTAGAGGCCACCCTGCGGGTATACCAGGAGGGGGAAGCCTTTGCGGTTATCCACCAGATGGAAGAGGAGGATGTAGAGCGCATCGCCGGCTACCCCTGGGCGGCGGTGGGGAGCGACGGCTCCTCCCTCCGGACGGAGGGGCCTCTCTCGGCAGGCAAGCCTCACCCTCGCAGTTACGGGTGTTTCCCCAGGTTCCTGGCCCGCTATTGGCGGGAACGGCGCCGTGTGAACCTGGAGGAAGCGATACGCAAGATGACCTTTCTGCCCGCCTCCCGCCTGGGCCTGACCCACAGAGGGCGCATTGCCCCGGGCTACTGGGCAGATGTGGTATGCTTTGACCCCAAGAGCGTTGGCGACACGGCTACCTTCCAGGAGCCCCATCGCTACCCGCAAGGCATCCCCCATGTGGTGGTCAACGGGGTGCCGGTGGTGCGCAACGGGGAGTATACCCGACAGCGTCCTGGCAAGGTGCTACGCCGCTTTGAGGACTAGTGGAGAGAGGCGTGCCCAAGGGGGATAGGAAGTATATCCTGGCCCTGGACCAGGGCACCGGGGGCAGTATGAGCCTGTTGGTGGATAGCGATGGCCACCCTGTGGCCTCGGCAGATATCCCTGTGCGCACCATTTACCCCAGGCCGGGCTGGGTGGAGCAAGACGCCGAGGAGGTCTTCTCCGCTACGGTGCAGGCGGCCCGGTCTGTTGTGGCCCAGCGGGGGATTCCCTGGCAGGACATCGCCGCCATCGGCATCGCCAACCAGCGGGAGACGACCATCCTTTGGGAGAGGGACACAGGACGTCCTGTGGCTCCTGCCATTGTGTGGCAGTGTAGGCGCACAGCACCTCTTTGTGAAACCCTAAAGTGCGACGGACTTGAGCCTCTGGTGCGGGAGCGCACAGGCCTCTTGCTC
>JBKBKV010000034.1:15255-20084 GCA_046294495.1 Dehalococcoidia bacterium
GACGCCTACTTTTCAGGGACAAAGGTGCGGTGGCTCCTGGATACACTCCCTGGTGCCCGCGCGCGTGCCGAAAGGGGCGACCTCTGCTTTGGCACCGTGGATTCGTGGCTCCTCTTCCGCCTCAGCGGGGGGCGCATCCACGCCACCGATGTCTCCAATGCCAGCCGCACCCTCCTATTCAACCTACACACCCTGGACTGGGACAGGGAGTTACTCCGGGCCCTGCGCATACCTGAGGGCCTCTTGCCACGGGTGGTTCCCTCCAGCCAGGTTTATGGCTACACCGACCCTGCCTACTTCGGAGGGGTGCCTATTCCCTTGGCCAGCGCCATAGGCGACCAGCAGGCTGCACTGTTCGGACAGGCCTGCCTCCGGGCAGGCATGGCTAAAGTAACCTATGGGACTGGGGCCTTTGTGTTGGTCAACACGGGCGAAAAGCCCGTCTTCTCCAGGCAGGGCCTGCTAACAACCGTAGCGTGGGGGCTGGAGAGGGCGACTTATGCCCTAGAGGGGAGCGTATTCACCGCCGGCGCCGCCCTGCAATGGCTTCAGGAGGGGCTGGGCCTGATTTACGGGCCAGAGGAGGCAGTTCACCTGGCCCAGAGCGTCCCCGACACCGCTGGCGTTTATTTTGTGCCTGCCTTTGTGGGATTGGGTGCTCCCCACTGGGATATGTATGCCCGAGGCACCGTGGTGGGGCTTACCCATGGGAGCACCAAAGCCCACTTTGTGCGTGCCGTCCTGGAGTCCATCGCCTTTCAAGTGAGGGATGTGGTGGAGGCCACGCAGAGAGATATGGGAGGGAGAATAGACCTGCTGCGCGCCGATGGTGGGGGGAGCCAGAACCCGTTCCTGCTCCAGTTCCAGGCGGACCTGTTGGGGGTGCCTCTGGAGGTGCCCAGGGTGAGGGAGACCACCGCCATAGGAGCCGCCTACCTGGCCGGAATGGCCGTGGGCTTGTGGGGAGGCCCTGATCAGGTAAGCCGCTACTGGGAGCGTGCCCAGCGCTATGAGCCGAGTGTGGGGGAGCAACAGCGGAGGGAGTGGTATGGGGGGTGGCTTAGGGCAGTGGAGCGGGCCAAGGGGTGGGTGCAGGGGCAGGGAGGGGGATAACAACACACAGAGCCTGGCGAAGGCTTCGCCAGGCTCTGGTTTTACTCCACCTCGGCGGGTTCAGGCTCCTTGGGGAGATGCCCACCTATCGGGCGTTCCTCGGCTACTGTCAGGTCCTCCCAGTATGAGGATGCCAGGTAGTTGCGGAACTCGCGCACTTCCCCACACACACGGCACCTGCCTATAGAGGTAGGGCCGTTGGGCATATCCAGGGCCCACTTGTGGCGGCACTGCCCTTCCGCCACGGCTACCGGTGCCTTCTGGGGCGTTGGCTTCCTCTGAAGCGGTCGCATGCTTCACCTCCTTCCACTCTGGATTGGGCCATCCTACCTTAGCACAGGGGGCAGAGACTTGTCAAGCATTTTCACACTTTTTTCATAAAAAGCCTGAATAGCACCCCTCGCTTTGACACAGCCTGCTGGTGGTGCTAAACTGGCATTGCCAGGCTGTTTGTAGGGCAGTATGGAAACCAGCCGCCAGCGCCTCCTGGAGATGCTCCAGTATCGGGGCCACGCCACCGTGGACGACCTGGCCCGGAGCCTGGGGCTGGCTGCGCCCACGGTGCGCCGCCACCTGGACATCCTGCAACGGGATGGATTGGTGGCTTATCGGCTGGGGCGACAGAAGACGGGGCGCCCGGAGCACCTCTATTACCTTACCGAGCAGGGCCAGGAGGCCCTCCCCAAGGCCTACCAAAACCTCCTGGCCTGGCTGATAGAGGAACTGCAGTCCAGCCACCCCGCCAACCTCTCGCTGGACTCTGTGCTTTCCCGCGTCGCCGTGCGCATGCTGGCCCCTGTGCTGGAAAGCGTAACACCAGGGGCATCCCCACTTGAGCGTCTGCAGGCGCTTCATCGCCTCTTGCAGATGAACCACTTTTCTCCCCATACGGAACCCCTACCTACTGGGGTGCGTATACGCCTCTCCAACTGCCCCTTCCGCGCTGTGGCCAAGGCTTACCCAGCCATCTGTGCCCTGGACAAGAGCCTCATTGCAACCACCCTGGGTGCTGAACCTGTCCGAGAGCAGTGCCTCCCGATGGGCCATACCTCGTGCGTCTACTTGCTCTACTGGGAGGGCCAGCCCCCTGCCCTGGGCAAAATAGAATAACGCAGGGGGGGTGCAAAAAGTTGCGGGTTTTCCCCCAAAAGGGCAGATAATACCCCCCATTGTCGCGCCTCCACTGAACGACCACAAGCCGTTGACAGGGGAAGATGGGTTGGGTATGATACAGATGGCCCTGTGGGGATATAGCTCAACTGGGAGAGCACGGCGTTCGCATCGCCGGGGTTGGGGGTTCGAGCCCCCCTATCTCCACCATGCCCCTGTAGCTCAGAGGACAGAGCGCCGCCGTCCTAAGGCGGGCGTCGGGGGTTCGAGTCCCTCCAGGGGCGGTAGAGACAGGGTGCAGGAGCGTAGCTCAGCCCGGGAGAGCGCCGGTCTCCAAAACCGGTGGTCGGGGGTTCAAATCCCTCCGCTCCTGCCATTTTTGTATATGCTACAGCCTTCCTCGTCCTCTGCCGCAGCCTTATCTTCACACCACAGAAGGTGTAGGAGGGCTTGACGCAGGAGTTCCCTGCGGGCAGACTGGGCATAAGCGGACGTGCTGTCCCAGTGCTCAGGGGGAGGGTATGGTGATGGCTCAAGAGGTTGCCGCGAGTGTGCTAGCCAAAGAGCGCCGCCTCATCGCCATCCTGCGGGAGATGGGGTCAGTGTTGGTAGCCTATTCTGGGGGGGTGGACAGCACCTACCTGGCTCTTATGGCCCACGACGCACTGGGACAGCGTGCCCTGGCTGTTACCGCCGTCTCTCCTGCTGTGCCCCCCGAGGAGGTGGCCGCGGCCCAACGCCTGGCCCGGCAGTTCGGCTTCCGCCACCGCCTGGTGGACACCCACGAGATGGATGATCCCCGTTATCGTTCTAATAGCCCTTTGCGCTGTTATTTCTGTAAGACGGAACTGTATAGCGTTCTGCGCCCCATCGCCCGGGAGGAGGGGCTGGCCTGGATAGCAAACGGCACCAACACCGACGACTTGGGGGACTTCCGCCCGGGGCTGAAGGCCGCCCAGGAGCAGGGGGTTCGCGCACCCCTTGTGGAGGCAGACATGAGCAAGGCGAATATCCGCCTCCTCTCCCACGCCAGGGGCCTGCCCACCTGGGACAAGCCTGCTATGGCCTGTCTTGCATCGCGTATTCCCTATGGGACGCCTGTGAGTATAGAGGCCCTGCACCGCATCGGGCAGGCCGAGGCCTTTTTACGCTCCCTGGGCTTCCGCCAGGTGCGGGTGCGCCACCACGATACCATCGCCCGCATAGAGGTGGAACCTTCCGACCTGCCGCGCCTTATAGAGCCTGGCCTGCGTGCCCGTATCGTAGAGGCCCTGAAAGTCATAGGGTATCGGTATGTTACTGTAGACCTGGCGGGCTACCGCGCCGGGAGCCTAAACGAGGCCCTGGGTGCCGTCCGCCCTGCTTCCGGAGGGTAGGGGATGACAACTCCACACCGCCTGATGGGCATCAATGACTTCGCGGAGGAGCTGGCGCGCACCCTTTTGCGCGCTCCCCTCAAAGACCGCTACTCTGACCATGAAGAGTTCAAGCGCCACCTGGGGAGTTTGTTGGAGGCATTCCTCAAGGAATCCCTGGATTCTTCCCAAACCCCCTATGCCCTATGGAGTGGTGTGGCCGAGCCTGGGGGAGGGGGGATCATCCCCACCCGTGCTTTTGGCCAGTCCTACATCCCCGACCTGGTGGTGGACATAGCAGGGCGTCCGACCCTGGCCATCCTGGCGCGGTTTGTAGAGAGCCGCCAAGAGGCCAGCGACCAACTGGCGGAGGCCATAGGCAAGGCCCTTATCCTCTCCGCAGCCTACCCCGCGGTGTTCCTCTTCTGCTATGCCCCGGAGGGGGTGGTGCATCCCAGCGGCCTAATGGATAGAGAAATCCTTATGGACTTGTGGTCTCGCCATAAGGTGCGTGTGGTGTTACGGTGAAGGTGAGGGCGGCTTATCTACATCTCATAGGGGGTGTCAGCGGGGACATGCTCCTGGGGGCCCTGGTGGATGCTGGGCTCCCTCCAACGGCCCTGGAGGACACTTTCCGCTCCCTTGGGGTTAAGGGTTGGCGCATAGAGGCTACCCAGGCCCAGCGGGGGGGCGTTGTGGGCACCCACCTGCGCATCCTGCTGGACGACCCTGCCCATTCCCACACCTGGGATGATTTCCGCCGTATCCTCGTCGCCTCCTCTCTCGCCCCCCATATCCAGAAGAGGGCCATAGCCGTTCTTGCGCGTCTGGAGCAGGCGGAGGCCCAGGCCCACCGACAGGCGCAAGGGCACCTGCACGAACTGGGTTCTTTGGACACCCTGCTGGATGTGGTGGGGGTGGTGGCAGGGTTGGCTTACCTCCAGGTGGAGGGCGTCTACTCCTCCCCTATTCCGGTTGGGAGTGGGCTGGTGCGCTCGGGGCACGGCCTCTTGCCCGTGCCCGCTCCAGCAACCCTGGCTCTTATCGCTATGAGCAAGGCCACGGTGGCTCCCCCCCTGGCCCAGGAGACGGGGGAGATGGCTACCCCTACAGGTGTAGCCCTTGTAACTACCCTGGCCGTCTTTGAACGACCTCTTATGCAGGTGGAGCGCTATGGCTATGGGCTGGGCACCAGGGATAGCCCGGCCGTTCCCAACGCCCTGGCCGTGTGGCTTGGGACGGTAGAGGAGG
>JBKBKV010000035.1:0-5243 GCA_046294495.1 Dehalococcoidia bacterium
CATCCCCCGCTCGCAGGGGCACTGCCACCCCCGTCTCTATCCCCAGGCGTTCCCGCAGGGTGCGTATTGTGGCATCGTCGGGGTGGTCTGCTGCGTAGACTACAACCGTGTCCTGCACAGAGAAGATGCGCCCTGAGAGGTCTCGCTCGGCCGGGACGGTGGGGAAGGGATACTCGGAGAGGGGGACTCCCCAGGAGGCGATGGTCTCCAGCACCTGGCGATGGGGGTCGTATCGGCGGACGATGACTATCTGCGCCCCCAGGGCCTCCCCTATAATGCCCGCCAGACGCTCCATAATGGCAGACGTGGGCATACTGGCGAAGCTGGTGAAGGCCACCTCTTCTATGGCGCGGAGGAGGCGGTTTTGACCCTCGCTGGCCAGCCAGTCATCCAAGCCCGGAGGCGCCATGTATCAACCTCTGGTCGCTAAAATCAATTATAGTAAAGACGGCTGTCTACAGTGTAGGAAAACCTGAAACTTGGGCAGGGCTAACCTGCAGGATGCCTCAGGGAGTCCAGAAAGGGGATGTTGTGGAAGAATACTGGGGAAAGCACCCCATCTCGGTGCTCCTGGTGGACGACCACCCCCTCCTGCGGGAGGGGTTGAAAGCCGTGTTCAGCAAAGACCCTAATATCCGGGTGGTGGGGGAGGCAGGGACTGGGAGAGAGGGGGTGGAGCTGGCGCGCTCCCAGAAGCCCGATGTGGTGCTTATGGATGTGCGTCTGCCGGATATGGACGGCCTGGAGGCTACGCGCCGGGTGCGCGCGGTAGACCCTACCATCCGTGTCATTATCCTCACCGGGTTTGACGACCCCGAATACATGAAAAGGGCGTTGGCGGCTGGGGCAGCAGGCTACCGGCTGAAGGGGGTTTCAGCCGTAAGCCTGTTGCGAGACATCTACACCATAATGGACGGGGGAAGCATCATAGACGCCTCGCTCCTGCCTACCCTTGTGAAGGCCGTAACGGCCTCGGCCCCTTCCCTGTCGTCTGAGGAGCAGGGGCGCTTGGCTTCCCTCACCCCAACAGAACTAGAGGTGCTTCGGCGTATGGCCAAGGGGCAGTCCAATGCCGAAATCGCCCACGACCTCCACTACTCAGGGGGGACGGTGAAGAACATCGTCGGGCGCATCTTTAACAAACTGGGGGTGGGGGACAGGGCGCAGGCGGTCTACCTGGCGGCGCGTGGGGGGATTATCTGAAGTCCTCGTCCTCTTCTTGGGCGGGGGCAAGGGCCTGGTAGGGGGGTGGAAGGGAGGGTGCCCAGGCCACGCGCCCGGGGACGGCCGTCCCTTCGGGGAGCAGTGCCTCTACGGCCTGCCCCTGTTCCAGATAGGGGCGGGCCAGGTAGCCCAGGGCTATGGGGCCTTGGTCATCCACCGCCGAGGAGGTTACCAATCCGACACGCTTCCCCTCGGCCCACAGACCCACTCCCTCGGGCACCGGCTGGGCGAATGTCAGGCGTGCCAGGGCCTTCTGGACCTTGCCGTAGGTCTTCAGGCGGGCCAGCACCTCCTGTCCGACGTAGCACCCCTTGCTAAAAGAGACGCTCCCCCACAGCCCCGCCTCCAGGGGGTTGTAGGCGTCGGTGAGTTCCTTCCCTCGGCGAGGCACCCCAGCGGCAATGCGGAGCAACTCCGCTGCCCCTTCTCCCATAGGCACAGCCCCCCGGCTCTGCAGGGCCTGCCATAGGCCAGGGGCGTGCTGGGCCGGCACTAAAACATCCCATTGGGGCAAGGCGAGGGCGTCGGTGCGCAGGAGAAGTAGCCCAGCCCCCTCCCAGGTATCCCCCCACCCCAGCCCTGGGGGCAGGCCCAGGGCGTTCCCCAGCAGGCCTTCCGCCCCAGGCCCCAGCACCCCGATGAGAGCCATCGGCTGGGTCAGGGATGTAAGGGAGACCTCCTCCGTAATGGTGTAGGTATCTATCCAGGAGGCGACAGCCTCCTCTGCCCCCGGGCTGGTAAGAAGCAGAAGCCCCTGAGGGAGACGGAAGACCCACAGCCAGTCAATACATCGCCCCTTGGGGGTTGTCAACACCGTCTGGCGCCCCTTGCCAGGATGCAGGTCGTCCAGGCGGTTGGTGGTGAGGCGGTTCAGCAGGTCCAGGGCGTCTTTGCCTGTGGCTTGGAGACGCCCCCAAGGGGAGCAGTCCCACAGGGCACACCCCTGGCGGGCGGCGGTGGTTTCTTGCAGGGGGGAGGTCCAAGCGTAGGGCACCTCCCAGCCGTCAGCCAGGGCAAAGGACGCCCCAGTGGCGGTGTGGAGGGGATAGAGGGGGCTACGGGAGGGCAGAGGGGTGTCCAAGGGCTAGACAGAGAAGGAGTTGCCGCATCCGCAGACGCTCTTGGCGTTGGGGTTGTGGAAGACGAACCCCTTCCCATTCAGACCATCTGTGAAGTCCAACACGGTGCCGGCCAGGAACACGTAGGACTTCTTGTCCACAAAGAGGCGGATGCCGTGCTGTTCAATGACCTTGTCCTCGGGGCGGGGGTCTTTCTCTATAGCGAGGTTATACATGAGGCCAGAGCACCCACCCCCCTTTACCGCCACACGCAGGCCAAACTCTTTCAGGCCCTCCTTCTCGGCGAAGTAGCGCACCTTCTCGGCGGCCTTCTGGGTGATGGTGATAGTAAGGGGTTTGGTTGGGGTAGTCATACGGCACCTCCACCCGACACTCTCATGCTAGCAATGAAGTGAAGGGAAGTAAAGAGGGGGTATCTGCCGTTAGGTTCTCCAGAAAGGGATGGCGAATTGGGGGCGCTTGTTCCATACCCTGCTTGGGGGTGGGGGACACCTAGTAAGGATGGCCCAGGCCCATACGCTCCCGCACCTCGGCGAGGGTGGCCTGGGCGATGGCCCGCGCCCGTCGGGCGCCCTCCCGCAGGGCCTCTTCTACTCGCTCGGGATGGGTGGCCAACTCGGCCCGCCGCTCCCGGAAGGGGGCCAGGTAGCGGTTGATGGCCTCGGCCAGTTCTGCCTTGCAGTCCACGCACCCCCGCTTGGCGGTAGTGCACTCATCGTATACAGTTTGGACATTGGGGGCGTTGAAATACTTATGGAGGGCATACACATTGCACACCCAGGGACGCCCCGGCTGGTCGCGGCGCAGACGCTCCGGGTCTGTGAAGGCGCGGAGCACCCGTGTGCGGGTCTCCTGGGGGGTGGCGGCCAGTTCAATATGGTTGTCAAGGCTCTTGCTCATCTTCTGTTTTCCGTCTAGGCCCAGCACCAGGGGGGTCTCTGTGAGTTTGGCTTGAGGCTCTGGGAAGGTAGGGCCGAACAAGTGGTTGAAGCGGCGCACGATCTCCCGCGCCAGTTCCAGATGGGGGAGTTGGTCCTCCCCCACAGGCACCGTGTCCGATTTGTAAAGGATGATGTCGGCGGTCATGAGCACCGGGTAGCCCACTAGGCCGTAGTTCACCGACTCCTCTGTCTCCTCCATCTGGCGCACCTTCTCCTTGAAGGTAGGGACGCGCAGGAGCCACCCCAGTGGAGTAACCATAGAGAGGAGGGTGTGGAGGGTCATCACCTCAGGCACATGGGACTGGACGAAGAGGATGGAGCGGTGGGGGTCTAGGCCGGCGGCTAGCCAGTCCAGCACCATCTCCCGGATAAGTGAGGGGAGTTCCCGCGTCTCTTGAGGCTTCATAGTGGTAAGGGCGTGCACATCCACAACACAGTAGATGCACTCATACTCGTCCTGGAGGGCCACCCAGTTCTTCAGTGCCCCCAGGTAGTTACCGATGTGGAGCCGCCCCGTGGGGCGCATACCGGAGAAGATGCGGCCTTTAGGCATGGCACCTTTTATCCTAGCAGACCGATGATGGCGTCAGCCATCTCCCGTGTAGAGAGGGCAGGCTCCCCTGGCTTGACCAGGTCGGCGGTGCGGAGGCCCTCGGCCAGGGCGCGCTCTACCGCCGCCTCCACCGCCTGGGCCTCGGCGGTAAGCCCCAGCCCGTAGCGTAGGAGCATGCCCACGGTGAGGATAGTGGCCAGGGGGTTGGCAATGCCTTTGCCGGCTATATCGGGGGCGCTCCCGTGGATAGGCTCAAAGAGGCCAAAAGCCCGCTCCCCTGGCCTGGGGATAGTGGCAAGGCTGGCGGAGGGGAGCATCCCCATACTCCCCGTCAGCACCGCCGCCTCGTCGGTGAGGATGTCCCCAAAGGTGTTCTCGGTAACGATAACATCAAAACGGGAGGGGTTGCGCACCAGTTGCATGGCCGCCGTGTCCACCAGCAGGTGCTCCAGGGACACATCGGGATACTCTTTGGACATCTCCAGGGCGACCTCTCGCCATAGGCGGGATGTCTCCAGGATGTTGGCCTTGTCTACCGAGCAGAGGCGCTTGCGCCGTGCGCGGGCCAGTTCAAAGCCCACGCGCAGGATGCGGGCGATCTCCTCTTCCGAGTAGGCCAAGGTGTCTACGGCGCGCCGTCCCTTGCGGGTCTGCCACCGTCGCTTGGGTTTGCCAAAGTAGAGGCCCCCTGTGAGTTCCCGCACGACGATGAAGTCCACCCCCTGGAGGGCGGTGGGCTTTAGGGTGCTGGCATCTATAAGCCAGGGGTATACATGGATGGGGCGCAGGTTGGCGAAGAGGCCCAGCCCCTTGCGCAGTCCCAGGAGGCCGTCTTCCGGGCGCACCTTGGCCTTAGGGTCGTCCCATTTGGGGCCACCCACGGCCCCGAAGAGGACGGCGTCGCTGGTTTTGGCGGTCTGGAAGGTTGTATCGGGCAAGGGGGTGCCATATTTGTCAATAGCGCACCCGCCCACTTCGGCGTAGGCTAGGGTGAAGGCATGGCCGAAGCGTCTGCCGACGGCCTCTAGGACACGCACCCCTTCGGCGATGACCTCCGGCCCGATGCCATCGCCGGGGAGGACGGAGATGCGAAACTCACCCATGCGTTACTCCTTACGATGCCCCTATCCCGGGGGCGTCGCTTGTCTTTCAGCAGCCTGGTTGGCCATAGTGTCCGCAGCAGTTGCGCGGGGGCAGGCTCCAGCGGCGTGCCAGGTTGTGCAGGGCCACCCATACCCGGCGTCCCCAGGGTAGGGGCGAAGAGCGCCAGTTGCGCACCAGGTTGCGCAGGGTGCCCCGCTGACCCAACGGCTTCCCACCCAAAGCGGCCTAGGAGGCCTGCACTGCCAGCCTGCGCTTCGTATACTCTATCAACCCACCGGCGGCGAGCACCTCCAGCATAAAGGACGGGAAGGGCTTGGCCTGGAACGCGGCGCCCCTTGTAAG
>JBKBKV010000035.1:5342-19387 GCA_046294495.1 Dehalococcoidia bacterium
GTTGCGTATGGTGCCGGTGGCCAGGTCCACCTCCACTTCATCCCCCTGCTGGGTGCCCTCTACCGCCTCGGGACATTCCAGCACTGGAAGGCCCAGGTTGATGCTGTTGCGGTAGAAGATGCGGGCGAAGGTCTTGGCGATAACACAGGAGATGCCCGATGCCTTGATGGCGATGGGGGCGTGTTCCCGACTGGAACCGCACCCGAAGTTGGTGCCCGCAATGATGATATCCCCTGGCTGGACCCGTTTCACAAAGTCGGCATCAATGTCTTCCATGCAGTGGGAGGCCAGCACTTTGGGGTCAATGGTGGTCAGGTATCTGGCTGGAATGATAACATCAGTGTTCACATCGGCCCCATACTTGTGGACGCGTCCGCGCAGGATGGTGTTCATAGCCCCTCCTTATGCACCAAATTCTCTATGGCTTCAACGAACCGGTGAGCGTCTGCTACCACCTCTTGTGCCTCCCACCTCTCTAATGGGCGGGGGCTGTAGTCGGCCAGGTTGCGCTTCTCATAGGCCCGCACCAAGGCGTCATAAAGGTCGGGGGGGATGTGTCCTGTGCGGATGAAATACTCGTGGAAGGCGGAGTGCACGCCGGTATGGCGGGAGCGGGTGATACCCCTCATCAGGAGGGCTGCCTGGGCGGCGTTAAACATGGCATAGTAGGCTCTAGAGACAGCCGAGGGTAAACTTTCTTGGGACAGAAGTTGCTGGGCGTCCCTGATGTTCTGGCGTGCGCGCTCCATCAGGCCGCGAACAGGAGCCACCTCTCCATCAGGCATAAGCCACCATCCCTCCCGGCGCACATTGAAGAAGAGGGTGTCTTGTCCCCGGGCGTAGTCGCCTTCCCGAAGCACCAGGGGCTGAAGCACCGGGCCTTGGGCAGGGGGTGCTACTCTGTCCCGTAAGGCGCGCACTACCTCTTGCTCCCGCACCGGCTCGCACGCGTCGTCCAGGAGAATGAGGAGGTCAATGTCCGATTCAGGTGTCCACTCGCCCCTGGCCAGGGAGCCATACAGGATTACCGCCTTCAGCCGTGGGCCGTAGGTTTCGTGCAGAACGCGGCGGAATGCCTCTACCAAACCCCACGGGGAGATAGTCTCTACAGCAGGCATTCCTTCCCCTCCCATCACCCTGTGGTTATGATGCTGACGGCTAGGCCCACCACGGCCGCCAGGACGGTAACCAGCAGACCCACCAGCCAGTAGAACGGGGTGCGCATCTCCTGGCGCAGGGTGCTTATCTCTCGGGGCGTCTCCTGACGGAAGGCGGCCATCTCTTGCCGCGAAGAGAGGGTGTCTGCCCCCACACCCGTGAGGCGTCTATCTATATACCCTCTACCCCCAACCCTAGAGGGGCGTTCGGCTTCATTGGTCATTGCTTGTTATCCCTGTTTCTCTCGCCAGGCTTCATTCAGGGCGCGAAGAACGACGGTGAAACCGTAAAGGAGGCGGGATTCCAGACCCTTCCACTCACTATGGGTCAGTTTGTTGGGCAAGGGGTCTACCTCAAGCATCGCTTCTACACCCGTTCTAATAGTGTAGTGGAGTGCTGCGTTATTTTCTGCCAGTTCCCTATGGCACCTCCTACCCCTGCATAGCCAGCAGCACATCCTCGGCCCGCGCCACTTCGTCGGGGTGGGCTACGCGCCCCAGAACGGCGCTGGCGGCTGCCACCGATGGGTTGGCTAAATATGCCTCGGCTTTGGGATGCCCCATTCGCCCGGGGAAGTTGCGGTTGGAGGTGGAGACGCACCGCTCCCCTTCGGCCAGGACGCCCATATAGCCCCCCAGGCACGGCCCACAAGTGGGTGTGCTAACGGCGCACCCAGCCTCCACGAAGATGTCGATCAGCCCCTCTTTCAAGGCTTGCTTATACACTGCGGTGGTGGCGGGGATGACGATGCACCGGGTCCACTTGGCCACTTTGCGGCCTTTCAAAATCGCTGCCGCCTCACGCAGGTCCTCCAGGCGGGCATTAGTGCAAGAGCCGATGAACACCTGGTCAATGGAGATGTTGCGCCCGGCCAACTCCCCGGCAGTGGCGATGTTGCCAGGGGAGTAGGGCATAGCCAGCACCGGCTCAATCTGAGAGGCGTCAAACTCGTAGGTGGCGGCGTAGTGGGCGTCTGGGTCGGGGGTGTAAACCTTCCAGGAGCGCTTGGCGCGAGGGCGCACATACTCCAGGGTAACCTGGTCAAAGGGGACTATGCCCGTCTTTCCCCCAGCCTCGGCCACCATGTTGCACATGGTGAAGCGGGCATCCATAGAGAGGGTGCTGACAGCCTCCCCTTCAAACTGCATGCACGCATAAAGGGCTCCATCGGTGCCGATCTGGCCGATGGTGTAGAGGATGAGGTCTTTGCTCCGTGTCCAAGGGCCTAGATGCCCGTGGTAGATAAAGCGCAGGGTGTGGGGGACCTTCATCCAGATCTCCCCCGTGGCCATGGCCACCGCCAAGTCGGTGGAGCCGAAGCCGGCTGCGAAGGCGCACAGGCCTCCGCAGGTGGTGGTGTGGGAATCCGCCCCAACATACACATCCCCAGGCACCACAATCCCCTGCTCTGGGAGGAGGATGTGCTCTATCCCCGCCTGGCCCTGCTCAAAGTAGACCACCCCATATTCACGGGCAAAGTCGCGCATGGCCTTGGCCAGCCCAGCGGCGGCGATGTCTTTGTTGGGGACGAAGTGGGAGGGGACAAACACCACCCGGGAGGGGTCGAAGACCTTCTTGACGCCCAGTTTCTTGAACTCACGGATGGCCAGGGGGGCGGTTACATCATTCCCCATGCACAGGTCTACCTTCACATTGAGCAAGTCGCCGGGGCCGACCTCCTTCTTGCCAGCGTGCTCAGCCAGAATCTTCTCGGCGATGGTCATGCCCATGGGTGCTCCTCCCTTCTTTTAGGGGCGTTCCTTGATGGTGGAGGGGAAGCGACAGTTTTTGCCCCCTACACAGCGATTATAGCGGCTTTCCTAGCCCTTCACTCTGTTGGTGGCCTTATCCCTCCGGGGGAAGACGCAGAGTGAAAGAGAGGTGGTGCACCTTGCCGATCCCTTTCAAAGCCGATACCATCCCCAGCAGAGCACGCCCCATTACAGCGGCCGCGAAGGGGTTCAGGGTTATGGGCTGGCCGTTCACCACCAGATGCACCCGCTCCCCACGCTGGGCTGGGCGCAGGTAGGTGGCCTCTAGAAAGTCTGCCAGGGTTGGCACCCCTTCCCACGAGAAGGTGCGCACCCCAGGAAGGGGCTGGGTATCGCTCACCACCCCTGCCAACTGCTCGGGCCGGCATAGCAGATCCGGCCCTAGGGCGCTCCGATGGGTCTCCACCTTGGGGAAAGGGCTTTCCTTGAAGCCTTCCGTCAACAGCACATCCAGGTCGGGCGGTAGGGAGTTGGCCAGGTCTTCCAGGGACAGGGTTGGGGATAGGGTGTGGAGGGCAAAAGCGGCGTTGGACGCCAGCAGGAAGACCCCCTCCGCTCCCGTCTGGGCCAGGCGCCAAGAATCCTTGCCAGCCGTGTCCAGGTCGGCGCCGTGTGGGGCGTGTTTGGCTACCGCCACGCGCCACCCCCGCTTGCGCAGTTCTGGCACCAGGCGCTCTAGCAGGGTTGTCTTGCCCGAGGATGACTTGCCAACGATGCAGATAACGGGGAGCATAGGGCCTCCTAGCCTTGCCTGGGGAATGTGCGCTCTACGATGGTGCGGGCCACCGTTAGGGGGATGGCGTGGGCTTGGGCGCATGGGGACATCTCGGCTAGCACCCGCTCCGGGTCCCGCCAGAGGCGGTATTTCTTGTAGGTGTCTTCATACTCTATGCCCAGGGCATGGGCGAAAAGGGAGAGGTAATGCTCCACCTTCACGGGGAAGCGCTCCTCGTAGACGCACAGCATCCGTTGGCACCCATGGTAAAGGGTGGCGAAGGTAGTGGCCCCGGAGCACAGGGCGGCACGGAACTGCCCCTCCACCAGCCTCTCAAAGGCCGCCTTGCCCAGGGTGTCCCGTGTAACTTCAGCGCATTGCCTCTGCAAGCGGATGTCTGGCTCCAGGGGCACCGGCTCTAGCCCCGGCACGGCCGCCAGGAGAGCCTGGGCGGCCAGCGCCTCCTGCAAGCGCCGGGGGCGGTCGCAGTGGTGGTGCAGGGCGACACGCTCCCGCACCTCCTGTGTGAACCGTAACTCCCCCAGGTGCTCCACCAGGAACTCGGCCACATGCTGGACTGGAAAGGGCAAGGGCATCTGAAAGATTTCATCGTAGTAGAAGATGCACGAGGGGCACCACATTACCAGGCGCTGGGGATGAAAGCGCTGGAAGGAGCGGATAGCGTGAAGCCCCAGGGTGTTGGCGATGTCGGTGTCGCCATTGCGGTGGTGAACGATGCCACAGCAGTAGGAAGGCCCCCCAACCGCCACATAGTCTACCCCCAGGAGGTCAAGGAGGGCCGTTACCGTGCGCACCATATGGCTGGTGCGCAGGACATTGCACCCCAGGTAGAGCACAATATCGTGAGGCTCATCCTGGGTAGGAGGGCCTGCCCGCCATCGCCTGT
This sequence comes from Dehalococcoidia bacterium, assembly GCA_046294495.1. Taxonomy (GTDB): domain Bacteria; phylum Chloroflexota; class Dehalococcoidia; order Lucifugimonadales; family HRBIN23; genus HRBIN23. The sequence continues at coordinate 9,895 of JBKBKV010000035.1, forward strand.
CCTGCGTGGGGGTTGTAAGGTCGTGGAGGAGGCGAATCTCCCGAAAATAGGCGGCGTAGTTAAAGCCCGACCGCTTGCGGCTAGATACCCCTGTGGTCATACCTCCCCTCCTAGGGCATCCCCCTTGTCCCGATACTACTCTCAATGGACGTGCGTCTGCAACCCACACGCCTCTGGCAGGGGTGATGACTAGGGGGCGTGCTCCCCTGGCAGGCACTGAGCAGCGCCCAGGTCTTCCGGTGTGTTCACATTGGTGAAGGAGCGTAGCGAATACCCCTGCGCCACCAGCGCCTCCCCTTCCACAATGTGCGCTCGCACCGCCCCTACCAAAGCATAGAGGCTAGTGCGTCCCGCTCCCAGAAGGCGCATCCCCACTGTTACGCACTGGCGCCGGTAGGCGGCATGGGCCGGCTGGAGATGCCCTTCCACCCTAGGCACTACTGCGTCCCATCCCCCTTTGTGGGCTAGAGCCAGCAGATGGTGCACCAGGGCGGTGTCCAGGAAGGGTAGGTCGCAGGAGGCGCAAAAGGCGTAGGGGAAAGAGGAGGCCGCCAGGCCCGACACCAGGCCCGCCAGAGGCCCCACATAGGGGGGCGAGTCCTCCACCAGGCGCACCCCGGGAGGCAGAGGATAAGAGCGCCCGCGACGCACCACCACCAGGCACTCCTGGACAGCCGGGGCCAGGGCCTCCAGGACGCGGTGGAGCAGAGGGACCCCCCCTATAGCCACCAGCGCCTTGTCCTGTCCCAGGCGGCGGCTCTCCCCACCCGCCAGCACGATACCGCTATATACTGCCGTCCTCCTTCGTTACCACTAGGATAACGGAGTGGATACCCAAAGCGCCATCGGGAAAGGGATCCCGCTCCGCTGTAGCCTGCCACTGGCCCGCTCCGTCGGCTGCCCGCACCCTGAGGGTGTGCCTGCCCGGCGTGTCCAGGGGTTTCTGGGTTGTCCAGATGTGCCAGGTGTAGGGGGAGAGGGCGGGACGCAGTAGGGCCGGCTCCCAGGTCTGCCCTTCATCCCAACTCACCTCTACCCGACTGATGCCCCTGTCGCCGGCGAAAGCGATACCCCAGGCCTCTACCTGCCCAGGGCGCACCCACTGGCCCGAGCGGGGCGTCCATACCTGACTGGTAGTGTGCACAAAGGCGGTGTCGCTCCATCCCTGCTCTTGCCAAAAGCCTTTGAAGTCCTCGGCCACAGGGCGTATGCGGGTGAGCCACTTCACGCTCTTCAGGCCGTAGCGCCCGGGCACCAGCAGGCGTGCAGGGAAGCCGTGCTTATAGGGCAGGGGCTCTCCGTTCATAGCGTAGGCCACCAGCACCTGCTCCTGTATGGCCACATCCAGGGGGAGGCTGTCGGAGTAGCCGTCGGCGGCGAAAAGGGCCACCTTCCGCACCCCTTCTTGTAGCCTTGCTTGCTCCAGGAGCCTTTTTAGAGGCACCCCTTTCCAAATGGCAGTGCTGATTAGGTCGCCCCCCACCGGGTTGCTGATGCACTGGAGGGTAACTGGGAGTTCCACCGCTGGCAGGGCCAGCAGGTCTTGATAGGTGAGGGTGAAGGGCGCGCCCACCAGGCCATCCACCTGGAGCGTCCACTGGCCGGCGTCTAGTTGGGGGTCTACAAAGTTCTTGGAGACGATGTAGAACTGTTCGGTGGGGGTGATATCGGGAGGTAGGGAGCCAGGTGGACGGCGTTGCTGGCGTGGAGGGGCCAGGCGGGGCGCTCCGCCCACCAGGAGGCGGATGCCCCACAAGGCCCCGACCCCCACCATTCCCCACAAGGCCAGACGCCCCAAAGCGGCTCTCCTGTCAGGGCGGGAGGGGGTGGGGGCCGTGGCCGATTCCAGAGCGGCGGTGGCTAGGCCCGCCACTGCCGAGGCCCCGCTAATGCCTGCCCAGAATGGGAAGCCCCCACCCCCAGCCAGCCACCCTAGCCCCACCCCTACCAGGCCCAGCACGCTCCCAACCCACACTGCCCAGGGCCATAGCGACGGCCCCCCCACAACCTGCCTCATCCCTACCACAGTCCCCGTCGCCACTGCCGCCAGCCCCAGGGACAGTCCCCCCAGCAGGAGCGGCTTGGCAAGATAAAGCAGGCGGTCCAGAAGGAAACCGAACAGCCAACCGGGCGTGGCCTTTACAAGGCGCTCGGCCACCACCTCTTGCAAGGATGGGACACCCAGGGCGAAGCGGGCCACCAGCAATAGCAAGGCCCACAGCACCCCAACCACCACTCCCGTGCCCACCAGACGCACCCATTGCCCTTTGCCCTGAGCCATACCTGCCCTCCCCCACTATATGATACGCTAGGCCTAGAAATATGGGCACCCTCTATGTCATCGGCACCCCCATCGGGAACCTGGAAGACATTACCCTACGGGCCTTGCGCCTGCTGGGGGAGGTGTCTCTAATCGCCGCTGAAGACACCCGCACCACCCGGGGCCTGCTGGCCCACTTCGGCCTTGCCACGCCTTTGGTGAGTTTCCATCAACACAACCAGGCCCAGCGCCTTCCCTATCTGCTGGAGCGCCTACGGGAGGGGGACATCGCCCTGGTGAGCGAAGCGGGGATGCCCGGCGTCAGCGACCCAGGCCAGGCACTGGTGGAGGCTGTGGCAAGGGAGGGGTTCCCAGTGGCGGCAGTGCCTGGCCCGTCAGCGGTAACAGCGGCCCTGGCCATCTCGGGCTTGCCGGCCGACGCCTTCCTTTTCCTGGGTTTTCTGCCTCGGGAACGGAAAGAGCGACAGGGCCTGCTGGCACAGTGTGCCTCCTTGCCCTTCACCTTGGTGTGGTTTGAGGCTCCCCATCGCCTCCTGGCGTCGCTAAGGGACGCGCTGGAGGCGCTGGGCGAGCGCCCCTGCGCTGTCTGCCGTGAGTTGACCAAACTCCACGAAGAGGTGTTCCGAGGGACCCTTTCCCAGGCCCTGGCCCACTTCACTCACCCCCGCGGGGAGTTCACGATTGTGGTGCAGGGGGCTACGCCTTCCCAGGGGCGGGTGTGGACAGAGGAACGGGTGGTGCAGGCCCTCCGAGACGCCTTGGTCAGTGGTCTACGCCCCACCCAGGCCGTGGCCCAGGTGGCGCGAAGGGCAGGCTGGCCCAGGGCGCGGGTGTATGCCATGTGGGCGAAATGGGGGCAGGAGAGGGGATCCCCTCAAAAAAGCCCTAAACCCAGGCCAGGACGGGGCGTAACTTCTGGCTAAAAAGTCGCCAAAACCCTTGACAACCCCCTAATCGCCCTTTTAAAGTAGGAGCGTCATATAGCCCCCAGGATACCTGGGGCCGTTGGAGGGAGTAGATATGGTCGATACCGCTGCACGTCCCACACGCAAGCCCCGCATCCGTGAGGCCCCCGCAAGCATCGCCGTTGTTGGTGTTGGCGGTGGTGGGTGTAACGCCGTGGTGCGTATGCTCAAAGAGCAGAAGCAGGTCCCTGGCGTGAAATACATCTGTGCCAATACTGACATCAAGTCCCTGGAGCGGGTGCAAGGGGCAACGGTGGTGCACATCGGGGAACGCCTCACGCACGGTTTGGGGGCAGGTGGAAACCCCGATGTGGGTGCCCAGGCTGCCGAGTCGGCCCGCATCGCTTTGAAGAAGGCCATCGGCCGGGCCGACCTGGTCTTCCTGTGCGCCGGCATGGGTGGGGGGACTGGCACGGGCGCTGCCCCCATTGTGGCCGACATTGCTCGGGAGACCGGCGCCCTGGTGGTAGGTGTGGTAACCACCCCCTTCTCCTTTGAAGGGGCACGCCGCCTGGAGACAGCGCACTCCGGCATGGCCCGCCTGCGGGAGAAGGTGGACAACCTCATCGTGATTCACAACGACCGCCTCCTGAAACTCTTCAAGCGGGATGTGCCCATAGAACAGGCCCTGCTTATGGCCGACGAGGCGGTTATGCTGGGCGTCCTGTCAGTGGCGGAACTCATCAATGTGCCCGGGGAGATCAATGTGGATATGGCCGATGTGAAGACCATCATGAAACTCCCTGGCCACGCCCTGATGGCCCTGGGCAACGGCAAGGGGCCCGGCGGTGCTCTGGAAGCGGCCCGCCAGGCTGTGAGCAACCCCCTGCTAGACATCTCCATTGACGGGGCCAAGGGGGTGCTCTTCAATGTCAACGGCGGCCCCTCTCTGACCCTGGGCGAAGTAAACACCACCGGTGAGTTCATCGCCTCCAAGGTGGACCCCCAGGCCACCATCTTCTTCGGCATGGTCAACGACCCCAACATGGGGGACAATGTCCGTATCACCATCATCGCTACAGGTATTCCGGACAAGCCTCCACGCCCAGCCTCTAGCGGCCCCAGCCTGTGGGAGGCGCCCAAGAGAGGCTAACCCCTAGGCGGGGGGATGGCCTGGGTGCTATCCCCCCGCCTGTCCCTTGCCCTTCTCAAGTGGCTGGGGCACAATACCCCCAGGGGCACGCTGTGCAATTGGCTGTTGACCTGGCGCCCCGCCACCCTCGGGGCTTGCGCCTAAGGAACCCCATCCTATGGGCGTCCGGCACCTTCGGGAACGATGGGTATGGTGGGGGACTGCCCAAAGGGGCACATTTCCAGGAATTGGGAGCAGTGGTAGTGAAAACCACCACCCTGCGCCCTCGTTCAGGGAATCTTCCCCCCAGGGTCGTCCACGGGCAAGGCTGGATGCTCAACTCCATCGGCCTGGAGAACCCAGGGATAGAGGCGGTGCTGGGGCGTTATGCCCCTACATGGGCCGCCTGGCAGGTGCCTGTTGTTCTTAGCATTGCTGGGGAGCGGGCCGAGGAGTTTGCGGAACTGGCCAGGCGTGTTGAAGGACACCCTGGCATCGCCGCTCTGGAAGTGAACCTCTCTTGCCCCAATGTGGAGGGGGGCCTGACCTTTGCCCAGAGCGCCGAGGCTGCCGCCCTGGTAACTCGTCTGGTGAAAGAGGCCACCTCCTTGCCCGTGATTGTGAAACTTTCCCCCCAAGTGGACGACATCCTCCCCATTGCTCGCTCGGCTCAGCAGGGGGGGGCCGATGCCCTTGCCCTTACCAACACCCTGGTAGGTCTGGCCCTGGACCTGAAGGGGCGGCGCCCCGCATTGGGGGGTGGGACAGGGGGGGTTTCGGGGCCGGCCTTGAAACCCGTTGCCCTGGCGATGGTCTTCCAGGCTTCTCGTGAGGTGGATATCCCTATCATCGGCATAGGGGGTGTCTGCAGCGGCGAAGACGCCCTGGAATACCTGATGGCAGGGGCTACTGGGGTGGGAATAGGCACCGCCGCCCTGGTAGACCCCACTGCCCCGGCACGCATCCTGAGGGAACTGGGGAAGGCGCTGAAGCGCTACGGCTTTGCCTCGGTGCAGGAGGCTATAGGGGCTGCCCAGGTGTGCCTTGGGAACACACCCCTTCGGGCGGAGTAGCCTACGCGCCCGCTCGCAGGGCCTCCTTGGGGCGGATTAGGACAACAGGGATGGTGAGGCGAGTGAGCACAGCGTCCGCCACGCTTCCATACAGCCGCTGGAAGGCGCCACCCTTCCCGTGGGTAGACATAACCACTGCATCCACCCCGTGCTCGTAAGCGTAACGGACGATCTCCATAGCCGGGTCGCCAGCGGTAACAGCCCAGTGGGTCTCTATTCCCTCCGCCTCCAGTTCACCTTTTACCCGCTGGAGATAAGCGTCTATCTGTGCGAAGGACTCCCGCTCTTTCTGGGTTAGGGGGCGGCTGGGCACTCCTGCCCTTGGCACCACATGGAAAAGGGTTATGGCGGCTCCAAAGGCTTTGGCCAGTGCTCCTGCGTGGGGGATCGCCTGGGCGGCCACTTCACTTCCGTCCAGGGGAACCAGGATATGCTGATAGCGCACGCGCTGTAGGAAGGACATTCCTCCTCCAATCGGGGGCGCACTCCTTTGGAGGCGCCCACCCTGGGCGAGATGGCATGTCTTAGAACTGCCACCACTCGAACCATTTGCCCAGGGGCAGGTCCAGAATCACCAGGTCATAGGGCTTTCCATCCCTATCCTTGATGTAGCCTGGGAGGGTAGCCGCCCGGACGAACCCCAGGCGCTCGGCGGTCTGGATTGCCAGGTCCTGGGCGCCAGCGGCGGCCTCGTAGGTGAGGCGTTCCAGGCCGGCGTCGTGGGCGATGGCACACAGTTCCTGAATAAGGGCCGTGCCCAACCCACGCAGGCGGAGGTCGGGGTCTACCACCAGGCGGATCTCCCCCACATGCCTGCGTGCCCCAGCCCGACGGCGATGGAGCGTAGCGTCGGCCACGATGCGCCCGTTCACCAGGGCCAGCAAAGGAAGGGCGCGGTCGTAGTCCAACTCCTGGCACCACCGCTCTATCACCCTAGGGCTGGTAACATCCTCCTTCAAATAATAGCGGTCGTCCTCAGGGATACGCTTGAAGAAGTCCAGGAGGGCAGGGCCATCCTGGGAGGACATGGGGCGCAGGAGAACGGTGGTGCCGTCCCGAAGGGTTATCTCCCGTGGGTAGCGGGTCAGGCGGTAGATGGGCATTTCACCCTCCGTAGCGGTGTGGCTTCACAATCTTTTTCCAGTGTATCTTATTCCTAGGGGGTGCATGCTACCCGCTCTGGCCCACGATTGCGAAACTGGTCAATGAACCTCTGGATAACGACCTTATCCACGCTCGCCAGATACTGGATGGCAGTCCAGGCTGTAAGGGCTAGGGGGTAGCGGAGGCCCGTCTGTTGATCCACGATGGGGCGGTTGTAGGGTGTTACGATAAGGTAGCACGGAAAATCTTTCTGGCTACGGAAGATGCCCTCCAGGGCGCCGACCTGTTCAGGCGATAGAAGTTCTGGGTCATAGGAGGCGATAACGCCCCCGTGCTCTAGATTGTGTATCAAGAGTTCGTCTTCTCGTGGGGTGGTCTTGATGCCCCAAGCGTCTGCGATCCCCCAGTGCCAGCCCGAGGTGGGGGGTGTGGTGTTATATGGGGGGTGTGAAGCGCCTTGGTTTATGTGGGCGGCCCCTTGCGATGGGGGACGACGCACCTCGCTGTGGGTGGTGGCTATGCCCACGGGGGTAAGGACTGGGGTGGGGGTAGGGGTAGAGCCTGGGGGAGGTGTGGGTTCGGGGGTGGGGGAAGAAGGGGAGGGCTGTGAGCGGGGGGGCAGTGAAGTGATGAGGAGGGAGACTACCACCGCCAGACCCACCACAAAGGCCCCTGCTGCAAACCCCCAGCGGAGCAGGCGCCGACGCCAACGGCGCTGGGCCTTGCGTTGATACCGCTCCATACGCTTGCGCTGGCGGCGCGAGGGGCCAATGGGTTGGGTTTGAGGGCGGGTCCAGAAAGGCACTGCTCCCCCTACAGGCTCTGGCCGGTGAGGCGGCGATAGGCGTCTATGTAGCGCTGGCGGGTCTTCTCTACTATATCCGGGGGCAAAGATGGGGCCGGAGGCTCCCGATTCCAGCCCGATTGGGTGAGCCAGTCCCGCACAAACTGCTTGTCAAAGTTGGGGAGGCTTTTCCCCGGCTGATAGCCAGAGGCGTCCCAGAAGCGGCTGGAATCGGGGGTCAGGAGTTCGTCAATCAGGATAAGTTGCCCATCCACCAGCCCAAACTCCATCTTGGTGTCGGCTATGATGATGCCCTTTTGCAAAGCCCACTGGTGGGCGTAGGTGTAAATCTGGAGGGTGGCCTGCTTTATGCGCTCCGCCAGCCCTTGCCCCACCATGTCCACCACCTGGGCATGGGAGAGGGGCTGGTCGTGCCCGGTGGCGGCCTTGGTGGTGGGGGTGAAGAGGGGTTCAGGTAGATGCTCCCCTTCCCGCAGGCCCGTGGGGAGGCGCTGGCCGTGCACCGTGCCCTTGGCACAGTATTCCGCCCAGGCGGAGCCGGCCAGATAACCACGCACCACTGCCTCCACATCAATGCGGCGGGCCTGGCGCACCAGCATGGCCCTTCGGCGGATCTCCAAGGGGAGGGTGGGGATAACCTGGGGGGCGATGCGCTCCGCATCTGGTTCGTCGGCCATAGCCAGGAGGTGGTTTGGGAAGAGGTGGGCCGTTTGGCGGAACCAGAAGGCGGATAGTTTGGCCAGCACCACCCCCTTTTCTGGGATAGGGGTGGGGAGGACCACATCAAAGGCGGAGATGCGGTCCGTGGCTATCATAAGCAGGACGCCGTTGCCCAAGTTGTAAGTGTCCCGCACCTTGCCGCGGTAAAGCAAGTTGGGGAGGTCGGTTTGCCAGATAACAGTGGTCATATCGGCCAGCCCTCCGGGTTCATTCCAGTCCTGCCCTACGGAACGCCTCCCCTACATAGTGCGTGTAGTATCCATAGTCAAACAGGCCGTCCAGTTCCTGAGGGGAAAGGAGGGCCTGCACCCTGGGGTCGGCGCGCACCAGGGTGCGGAAGTCCAGCCCCTCGTCCCAACACCGCATGGCGTGGCGCTGGACGATATCGTAGGCGTCCTCCCGGCCCATCCCCTTTTCTACCAGGGCCAGCATCACCCGCTGAGAGAAGACCAGCCCTCGGGTCATCTCCAGGTTCTCCCGCATGCGCTGGGGAAAGACCCGCATCCCCTTTACTATAAAGGTGAAAATCCCCAGGGCGTAGTCCAGGTAGGTGGTGGCTTGGGGGAGGGTAACACGCTCGGCCGAGGAGTTAGAGATATCCCGCTCGTGCCAGAGGGCCACGTTCTCCAGGGCAGCCAGGGCATACCCACGCAACAGGCGTGCAATGCCACAAACCCGCTCCGACAGTTCGGGGTTGCGCTTGTGGGGCATGGCCGAGGAGCCTGTTTGCCCCTCCCCGAAAGGCTCCTCCACCTCGTGCACCTCGGTGCGCTGGAGGTGGCGGACCTCGGTGGCAAACTTCTCCAGGGAAGCCCCAATGAGGGCCAGGGTGGTCAGCAGGCGAGCGTGGCGGTCGCGGTGCACAATCTGGCTGGAGAATGGCTCGGGGCGAAGTCCCAACTTCTGGCACACCCGCTCCTCTATAGAGGGTGGGACGGTGGCGTGGGTGCCTACGGCCCCGGAGATTTTCCCCACTGCTATCTCCTCCTTGCTCTGGGCCAGGCGCTGGCGGTGGCGGTGCACCTCGTCCCACCAGGAGGCCAGTTTTAGCCCGAAGGTAATAGGCTCGGCGTGGACACCGTGGGTGCGCCCCATCATAAGGGTGTCCTTGAACTCCAGGGCGCGGGTGCGCAGGGCGTCTTCCAGGGCCGCCAGGTCGTCATCCAGCACCTGGCACGCCTCCACCATCTGGAGGGCCTGGGCGGTGTCTATCACATCGTTAGAAGTAAGGCCCAGGTGAAGCCAGCGTCCTTCTGGCCCCAGGTTCTCGGTAACCGAGCGCAGGAAGGCCGTCACATCGTGGCGGGTGCGCTGGAAAATCTCGTTCAGGCGAGCCAGGTTATAGCGGGCGTGGCGCAGTTTCTCCATATCCTCCCATGGGATGACGCCCTCCTCGGCCCACGCCTCGCACACCGCCAGTTCCACCCTCAGCCACAGGTCATACTTGTGCTCCTCGGACCAGATGCGTTTCAT
>JBKBKV010000036.1:0-12841 GCA_046294495.1 Dehalococcoidia bacterium
AGCAACCATGTCTACTACCTGGCCAAGTTCTACAACAACCTCCTGTGGAACCCGGGGGAGGACGAAATAGAGTGCGATGTGTGCACCGACTGGAAGGTGCAGGACGGTGGCAAGACCCTGGTGTTCAACCTGCGCCGGGATGTGAAGTTCCACGATGGCAAGCCCCTGCTGGCCAAGGATGTAGCCTACTCCCACAACAAGATGATGGGGCTGGTGGATGGGGTTGTCTCCCCTCGCTCGGGCCTGCTGAAGGAGTATGTAGAGAAGATAGAGACCCCCGACGACTACACGGTAGTCTTCCGCCTGTATCGTCCAGCGCCCATTATCCCCCGCCTGCTCATCATCGGCTTCTCTGGCATCTTCCCCGAGGGCACCACGCGTGCGGACCTGGTGAAGGGGCCAAGGGGGTCTGGGCCTTTCATGTTGAAGGAGGCCATCCAGGGGAGCGTGATGCGGACGGTGAAGAACCCCAACTACTTCAAGGCGGGGAAGCCCTATCTGGATGGCATAGACATCTACCAGATACGGGACACCAACACGGTGCTGGCGTCCTTCTTCACCAATCGCCTGGACTTCATCCGGGCGTCGCCCCCTCCTGACCAACAGCCTCGTTGGGACAGCATGAAACAGCGCGCCCAGATTCAGGACTACGAATTTCTCACCGGGTGCACGCCTCAGGGCATCAACATCAACGCTGGGCGCGCTCCTCTGAATGATATTCGGGTGCGCCAGGCCATCAACCTGGCCATAGACCGCAAGGCCTATATTGAGGCGGTGCACTTTGGACGGGCCAAGCCTGGCGGGCTGTTCAGCGCAGGGGGGTTCACCCAGCGGAGCGAGGGGGACTTCTGGGACAAGATACCGGGCTTTGGTACAGGGGCCAACAAAGAGAAGGAGCGGGAGCAGGCCAAGAAACTACTGGCCGAGGCCGGGTTCCCCCAGGGCCTGGAGATCCCGCAGATGGTGCGCAACACCACCGAGTATATGCGCCAGGGGGAGTTCCTGGCTGGGGAACTGGCCAAGGTGGGCATCCGAGCCAAGATAGAGATTGTAGACGCCTCTCAGATCAACGAACGAGGCCCCCGGGTGGACTACCACATCTGGTCCTACTGGTTCTGCCGCACCACCACTGACCCGGACGAGTTGTGGGGCAGTTACTTCCTGACGGGGGGTAACCGCAACTGGTTCGGCTACTCCAACAAGGAGTTTGACCAGTTGTTCCTCCAGCAGAGCCAGGAACTGGACCCGGCCAAGCGCATTGCGATGAGCCGGCAGTTGGAGGAGATCATCCGGCGCGACCTGCCCATCGCTGACCTTGCGGAACAAACTGGTCACCACGCCTGGTGGTCCTATGTGAAGGGCTACCGCTTCGCCTCCACCTTCTACTCGGGCCAGTCCCAGCGCCAGGAGGATGTGTGGCTGGCGCCGCACTAGAGACCTGTGGGGGGTGCCCCGGCATCGGCTGGGGCGCCCCCCACAGTGAAGGAGAGTAAAGGTATGGGGCGGTATCTAGCGCGCCGCTTGCTTATCGGCATCCCCACCCTGCTGGGGGCCACGATATTCGCCTTTATCCTGTTACGGGTGATACCTGGGGATGTGGCCACAGAACTCCTGGGGGGTGCGGAGGGGATTGCCAGCGGTGCCACTATAGAGAAAGTGCGTAGAGATCTGGGGCTAGACCGCCCTCTGGTGGTGCAATATATAACCTGGCTGGCCGATGTCCTCCGAGGGGACTTTGGCAACTCCATGTGGACTGGAAAGGGCGTAGGGGGCACTATCCTGGGCCGTCTGCCCTTCACCCTCCAGTTGGCCATTATGGCTGAGCTATTTTCCCTGCTGATCGGCATCCCCATCGGGATCATGGCCGCCGTCCGCCAGGACACCTGGATAGACTACGGACTGCGCTTCTGGAGCATCTTCTTCTTGGCCATCCCTACCTTCTGGCTGGGCCTGCTGGTCATTCTGGTGGGGGTGGCGGTCTTCCGGTGGTCGCCACCCTTGGGCTATAACACCTTCTGGCAAGCCCCAGGGGCCAACCTGAGCCAGTTAATCTTTCCCGCCCTAATCCTGGCCTCCCACGAATCGGCCCGTATCGGGCGAATGACGCGCTCCAGCATGCTGGAGGTGCTGCGAGAGGACTATATACGCACCGCCAGGGCCAAGGGCCTGCGGGAGGCGCTAGTGGTGCTCCGCCACGCGCTGAAGAACGCCCTCATCCCCATCGTTACCTTCACCAGCATCTACTTCGGCGCCCTGATGGGGGGCGTGGTGGTGCTGGAGGCTATCTTCAACATCCCTGGCCTGGGTACCCTGTTCCTGGAGAGCATCCGTTTCCGGGACTACACCATTGTGCAGGCTATGGTCTTCTTCCTGGCGACGGTGTTTATCGTCATCAATCTGGCCGTGGACATCATGTATGGATGGCTTGACCCCCGCATCCGCTACGATTAGCATGCTGGTGGCGGAGGATAGGCTATGGCGAGAGGGACAACAGGGGCGATAGAGGCCTTCGCGCCCCCCTCGGCGGTGGGGCAGAGGCTTCGGGCGTATGGGAAGGGCGCCGTCCGCTTCCTTCGGCGCAAACCTCTGGGTGCCCTGGGGCTATTCATCGTCCTCGTAGCCATTTTCGCAGGTGCCCTGGCGGGCTATGGTGAGAGGCGCATCATCGCCACATACGACCCCTTGGCGCAAAGCGCCCAAGAACGGGTGAAGCCTCCCAGCGCGGCCCACTGGATGGGCACGGACGAGTTTGGGCGCGATGTGTATAGCAGAATTGTGTATGGGGCGCGGGTGTCCCTCGTGGTGGCCTTCTGGGCTATCGGCATCGGCACCACCCTGGGGTTTATCGCCGGGATTATCAGCGGGTATCTGGGGGGGTGGGTAGACCTGCTTCTCCAGCGCCTCAGTGAGATTATCCTATCCTTCCCAGCGGTGCTCCTGGCCCTCTCCCTGGTGGCTATGCTGGGGGCCGGGCTGGACAAAGTGGTCATCGCCTTGAGCATAGTCTTCTTCCCCAGTTCCCTGCGGGTGATACGGGGGAGTGTGTTAGCGGTGAAGCAGAATGTGTATATAGAAGCCGCCCGGGCCATCGGCGCCACCCGTCTACGCATAATGGCCTTGCATGTGCTCCCCAATGTGGTTGCCCCCTTCCTCATCGTAGCGTCGGTGCAGTTGGGCAACGCTATCCTGCTGGAATCTACCCTCAGTTTCCTGGGGCTGGGCGTTCCTCCCCCTCACTCGTCTTGGGGGCGCATGCTCACCGGGGGGGCACAGCAGTTCGCCCAGACGGCCCCCTGGCTGGTGGTTTTCCCCGGTGCTGCCATCACCCTGTTGGTGCTAGGCTTCAACCTCTTCGGGGACGCCCTGCGCGATGTGTTGGACCCCAAACTGCGTGGGCGCTAGCGCGCGAGAAGGTGGCACTTGACAGAAGGCCGCTAGTTGCTACAGTAGGGCTGGGTTTGCCCGGGGACAGGGCAGAAGGGTAGAAAGTTAAGAATACGCAGCGAGGTGAAGAACATGCGGTTTGAGTGGACCACCCAGCAGAAGGCCCTTATTCAGGAGGTGCGGGAGTTCATTAAGGAACATGTAACCCCCCAAGTCCTCCGGGAATTGGATGAGGAGGGGGCGGAAGGGGGACGGGGCCCCCTCTACAGGGAACTGCGCCAGAAGATTTATGAGCGAGGGTGGATCGGGATGGCTGTCCCCAGGGAATATGGCGGACAGGGGGGCAGCCGGGTAGACCAGTATCTGGTGGAGGAGGAGTTCGCCCGTGCAGGAGTGCCCATTGAGGTGGTGGGGAGCGGGGTGCCCGCTATCCTGGCGGCCGGCACCGAGGAGCAGAAGAAATACTACATACCCCGCATCCTAAAGGGGGAAATCGTATTTGCCCTGGGCTTCACCGAGCCTCAGGCTGGTGCCGACCTGGCGGGCCTCCAGTGCCGGGCAGTGAGGGATGGCGACTTCTACATCATCAACGGCCAGAAGATGTTTACTTCGGCAGCCCACTACGCCACCCATATCTACATGATGGTGCGCACCGACCCCAACGCGGAGCGCCACCGGGGCATTTCCATCCTCATTGTCCCTATGGACACCCCCGGCATTACTGTGCGCCCCTTGTGGACAATTCAGAATAACCCCCGTGCCCCCCGCGGCACCACCTACGGCACCGCCCGCACCAACGAGGTCTTCTTTGACAATGTGCGGGTGCCTGTCTCTTGCCGCCTGGGGCCCGAGAACCAGGGTTGGTATATCGGTGCCGCTGGCCTGAACTTGGACCGGGTGGGGGCATGGCGCTACCTCATCTCGGTGAAGCGGGACGAGGACATCATCAACTGGGTAAAGGCTCACCGGGACAACGGCCACCCTGTGGCTCGCGCCGTTGCCCAGGACCCCGCCATCCGCGACCGCATCGCCGAGTTGTGGATTGAAGCCCAGGTGTGCCGCCTGATGACACTGCGCAGTATGGCCATTGTGGAGCGTGGGGGCAACTTTACCTACGAAGGCTCGGCCGAAAAGGTCTGGGCGCCCGAACACGGTGTCCGCACCACCGAGACCATCGCCCAAATCCTGGGCCCATATGCCCAGTTGATGAACGGTTCCCCGCTAAATATAGAGAAGGGCATCTTCGCCCATAACCTGCTGGGGGCCTTCCAGTCGGGCATCAACCACGGGAGCGTGCAGGTGATGCGCGATCAGGTGGCCCGCCGTGGCCTGGGTCTGCCCAGGGGCTAAAGACGCCCCTAACCCAAACATCTAAAAGCGAGAGGTCGGTATGGACGTTCTGCCTAACGAAGAAGAGGAAATGCTGAAACGCAGCGCCCGGGAGTTCCTGGAGAAGGAATGCCCAGTGACCTTGGTGCGGGAGATGGAGAAAGACGAGCGGGGCTATCCCCCCGACCTGTGGCGCAAGATGGCTGAGCTGGGCTGGCTGGGTATGGCTCTCCCCGAGGAGTATGGAGGCGCCGGCGTCCCCCTGACCCATTTGGGGCTGGTTATAGAGGAAATAGGGCGTGCCATTGCTCCGGTGCCTTTCCACTGCACTATGACGGCCGCCCTCACCATCGCCAGCGACGGCACCCCCGAGCAGAAGCAGGCCATCCTTCCAGCTGTGGCCCGTGGGCAAACTATCCTCACCTGGGCTTTCCAGGAGGCTGACCCCCGCCTGGCCCCTGAGGCCGTGCAGATGCAGGCGGTGCCTCAGGGCGACGCCTTCCTCCTTACCGGCCAGAAGAACTTTGTGGACAACTTCCACATCGCCGACTATTGCTTGGTGGCGTGCCGCACCGCCCCCCCTTCTCCAGCCTCGGCTGGCCTCTCCCTTTTCCTGGTGAACACCAAGTCCCCTGGTATCTCTCTTACCCCCCTAATAACCCTAGCACGGGACAAGCAGTTCCAGGTTACCTTTGATGGGGTGCGAGTGCCAAGGACGAGCCTGGTGGGGGAGTTGAACCAGGGGTGGCCTGTCATAGAGCGGATGCTGGACCGCGGCACTGCCCTCCTTTGCGCCCAGATGCTGGGTGCCGCCCGTAAGGACGCCGAAATGGCCTGGGACTACTCCAAACGGCGCATCGCCTTCGGACGCCCCATCGGCTCCTTTCAATCCCTTCAGCACCTGATGGCCGATATGCTCATTTGGCTGGACGGCGTCCAACTCCTCACCTACGAGGCCCTCTGGAGATTGGGAGAGGGCCTTCCAGCCAGCGTAGAGGTGTCCCAGGCCAAGGCCTTCGCCAACGAAAAGTGCCAGGCGGTGGTGCGCTCCTCCCAGTCTATCCACGGGGGCATCGGCTTTATAGAGGAGTTCCCCCTGCACCTGTGGTATCGGCGAGTGGCGGCGTGGGCCATGCGCCTGGGGACCACCTTTGAGCATAGGGCCCGTGTATCCCGTGCCCTGCTGGACAAGCCCGGAGAGGTCCGCTTGGGCGTGTCGCCTTCGGAGGCGGTCCCCTCCCCGGCATAAAGTATATCTACAGCAATAAGGGAGGCTTATTATGGCTCGGGACCCCGTCTGCGGCAAAGAGATAGATGAGAAAGCCGCCCAACAGGCAAGTAGTATGACCGTGTTCGGTGCCGCCGAGATAACGGCCGAGAAAGGCACCCGCATGTTCTACAACGGCCAGTGGTATTACTTCTGCGGGGTAGAATGCCGGAGCAAGTTCCTGGCTGCCCCGCAGGCATATCTGGAAAAGGCGCAGTCGTAGGGTTCATATCAGCACAGTCTACAAATAAGGGAGGTATCACATGGCACAAAGGCGGTGGCCGAAGGTAGAGTATCGTGAGGAGGGGATGCGGGAGGGGATGCAGATTGAGGACATGAACATCCCCGTAGAGGACAAGGTGGCCCTTATTGAAGCCCTAGCCAAGACAGGCTTGAAGACTATCGTGATCGGCTCCTTCGTAAGCCCTCGCTACACGCCCCAGATGGCCCGTATTGAGGAGATTGTCTCTCGCCTCAAGCCACCTCCCCCCGGCGTGAAATACACTGCCCTGGTGGCCCCCGGGCGCTATCAGGAGCAGGCTCGCAAATACAGCCCCCCACTGACCCTGGAGCGCGATGTCATCTCCACCGGGTGCCATATGTGCGATGTGTTTGTGAGGCGCAACTGGAACCGCACCCAGGAGGACGAAATCAACCAGTGGCCTCAAACGGTAGCCCGCGCCCAGGAGATGGGGGCCAAACAGGCGGGCATCGGCATTAACGCCGCCTGGGGCTCCAACTTCGTGGGGGAGTTCACCCAGGAACAGCGTATGGCTATGCTGGAGCGCCAGTATCGCCTTTGGGAGCAGGCAGGTATACCTGTTACCCATGTCTCCCTGGGCGATCCTATGAGTTGGTGCCGCCCCGATGTGGTGGAGGCACAAATCTGGGCCATCAAGGAGAAGTGGCCCTCCATTACCCATTTCAACCTCCACCTCCACAACGCCCGGGGTATGGCCCTCACCTGCGCCTACGCCGCCCTGCGCATCCTGGACCCCGACAAGGACACCCTCTCTATAGACGGCACCATCGGCGCCATCGGCGGGTGCCCCT
The DNA here is from genome assembly GCA_046294495.1 of Dehalococcoidia bacterium. GTDB lineage: Bacteria > Chloroflexota > Dehalococcoidia > Lucifugimonadales > HRBIN23 > HRBIN23. Next base: position 7,034 of record JBKBKV010000036.1, read on the forward strand.
ACTGCGGCAATGGGCGTGCAACCGGCCAGATGCCCACCGAGGATGTGATGCACATGCTCCAGAGCATGGGCATTGACATGGGCGTGAACCTGGACAAACTGATTGAGTGCGTCTGGATGCTGGAGGAGATTACAGGGCGTCCGGCCTGGGGCCATGTGTCTAAGGCTGGCCCGCGCCCCACTAATGACCGCCTCTACGACCCCAACGCCCCCTTCATTGAGACCTTTGAGCAGGCCAAGCACTTCCTGAAGGGGCCAAAGGTCTACGAGGGCGGTATCAACCCGTGGCGGGAGCCTATCCGCAGCCCCATGCGCCCCGACACCATGCGGGCATAACCCTCGGGGACGGCTCGTGATACAGCGCACCAGGAGGAAGGAGGGGGAAACCCCTCCTTCCCTACGATAGGGGTTGAAGATGCTAGATGGCCTGCTAGACGGCGCTACAGTCCTGGACCTTAGCCAGGGCATTGCCGGGCCTTTCTGCGCTCGTTTGCTGGCGGACTACGGCGCACAGGTGATAAAGGTAGAGCCCCCTACAGGCGACCCTCTGCGCCGTGTCGGCCCTTTCCTCCACGATGACCCCCACCCCGAGAAGAGCCTCTTCTTCCTGACATTGAACCTGAACAAGAGAGGCATTACCCTGAACCTGGAGACGGGGCTTGGGAGGAAGCTCTTCCTGGAACTGGTGCGGCAAGCCCAAGTGGTAGTGGAGAGTTTCCCCCCAGGCTACCTGGCCAGCCTGGGGCTGGACTACTCGCATCTGGCCCAGCATAACCCCCGCCTGGTAATGACCTCCATCACCCCCTTCGGGCAAACTGGCCCTTACAGCCACTTCGCCGGGGAGGAGATCGTCTCCTACTCCATGTCGGGCATTATGGCCATCAGCGGCACCGCCGACCGGGAGCCCCTGAAGCACGGGGGGAACCAGGCCCAATACGACGCTGGCCTTCTGAGCGCCGCCGCCACTGCTGTCGCCCTATTCTATGCCGATACCACCGGGCAGGGCCAGCACTTGGATGTGTCCGTCACCGAGGTGGTAGCCTCTACACTGGTAGGCAATCAACCCTATTATGCTTTTATGGGAGGCATTCAAGGCCGACGCCCACCCAAGGGCACCCTGCTGGCCAACCCTATGCCCTGCAAAGATGGCTGGGTTATCGTCCAACCGGGGGGCGGTGCCACCTGGGAGGACATCGCCCAGTTCTTCGGCAAGGCGGAGCTTTTGGAGGAGCGCTTCTCTACCAACGAGGGGCGTCGGGTGCACGGGGAGGAGTTGGACGCCCTGCTGGTAGATGCCATCAAGGAAAAGGGGAGATGGGAACTCTTTCGGGAAGCCGCTCAGCGGCGCATCCTCTTTGGCATCGTGCAGGACGCCAAAGACCTGGTGGAATGTCCACAACTGGCAGCCCGTGGGTTCTACCGGGAGGTGGAGCAACCTGTTATCGGGCGCATCAAGGTGCCGGCGGTGCTCTGCAACTTCAGCCTTACTCCATACGCCCTGCGCTACCCGGCCCCTCTCTTGGGTCAGCATAACGCCCAGGTCTACTGTGAGCAGTTGGGCTATTCCAGGGAGGACCTGGTGCGCATGCGCCAGACGGGGACCATATAGGAGGATGTGCTATGGGACGCCTCCCCTTCAGCGGTGTGCGCGTTCTGGACTCCACCTATGTCTTTGCCCTCCCATATGCTGGAGGGCTTCTGGCCGACCTGGGAGCGGAGGTCATCAAGGTAGAGGGGCCAGGGCGTATAGATGTTACCAGGGGTGGGGCGTGGAGCGGGGCTTTCCCCGAGAACAACCCCGGCGAGGATTGGTGGAACCGTTCCTCTACCTATAACCTGCTTAATCGTGGGAAGATGTCTCTTACCCTGGACTTGAGCAACCCCAAGGCTCGCGCCCTATTCGCCGACCTGGTGAAGATCTCCGATGTGGTGATGGAGAACTATACCCCCCGGGTGATGAAGGGGTGGGGGCTGGACTACCCCAATCTGCGTCGTCTGCGCCCCGATGTGATTATGGTTTCCAATACGGGCTACGGGCATGGGGAGGGCCCCTACTCCAACTACCCCGCCCAGGCCACTACCCAGGAAGCCACCCACGGCCACTGCGCCGTAACAGGCTACATTGGCGGCCCCCCATCCAAGGCCGGCCAGTCCTTCGTGGACTTCCTGGCCACCTGGACAGCCATCTTCGGCATCGCCGCCGCCCTGCGCCTGCGCCAGCGCACCGGCCAGGGGCAGTGGATTGACATCGGCATGTATCAGTGTGGGGTTATGTTCCTCTCCGAGTTCCTGATGGACTATATCGGCAACGGGCGGGTGGCCCAGCGCATCGGCAACCGCCACCCCTTCCGTGCGCCCCAGGGCGTCTACCCCGCCAAGGGTGAAGACCAATGGATTGTTCTCTCGGTAGGCACCGACCAACAGTGGCGTGCCCTGTGCGACCTTATGGGACTACCCCACCTGGCACACGACCCCCGCTTCGCCGATTCCCTCTCCCGCTTGAAGAACCACGACGCCCTGGACGAGATTATCGCCGGGTGGACAGCCCAGCACGACCGCTATGACCTGATGCACCGCCTTCAGGCAGCGGGCATCCCAGCAGGCCCAGTTTTCAACGCCAGAGACATCCACCTGGACCCCCACTATAGGACCAGGGGCTTCCTGGAGTATGTGGAGTATCCCCCGGAACGGGGTATGGGGGTGCGCCCCCTTATTGGCAGGCCGTGGCGGGCTAGCGCTACACCCGCCCACATTCGCGGCCCAGCCCCCCGCCTGGGGGAGCACAACGAGGCTATCCTGGTGGGGCTCCTGGGGCTTACGCCAGAAAGCGTGCAGGAACTGGAGAAAGAAGGGCTTATCGCCCGGATGCCACGGGAGAGCCGTTTGGAGCCTCGCGTGCACCCGGAGGAGATGGTGCGCCGGGGGATCCTGGCCTCCTGGGACCCCGACTACCGTCAGAAGTTGGGTATCTAGGGAAACACTCTGCCAAAAAGAGAAGGAGGGGCCGCCCAACCTGCTGGGCGGCCCCTCCAGTTGCCCAGAGGGAATTACCTGCCGTCTCCTCGCACCAGCGCCATAGCAGTGCGGATGTCGGCCACCTGGCCGATATGCCTCCAGGTCTCGGCGGCCAAAGCCACCTGTTCCTGGGGAAGGGCCAGGGAGGCGTTGAAGGTGAACTTACCCAGCAGGCCCTCTTCACCCCAGGGGTTCTGCTGGGTGGCCACAATTTGCTCCCAGGGCACCGCCTTGCTGAAGGTGCGTCCATCCTTTAGGCGCACGGTAACAGGCGTTGGCTCACGCAGGGCGCCGGTGGTGGGTGCCCATTTTGGGCGCACCTGGATATTCACCTTGCTCATCGCCTCCTGCAGGGCAGGGTCCTTTACTTTCTCATCGGTGAAGTGCTCAATGCGTGGAGCGCCCTCCCGAATGGCCAGAGCGGTGTTGTAGCGAATGCTGAACTTCCCCTCCAGGCCGGTTGTGGGGCGGTCATATAGCATCACAACCGAGAGATAAGACTGGTCTACATCCACGCTGGCGATGTCCTCATAGCGGATGTTGTTCTCCCGGAGGATGCTCAGCAGGCCGTCCAGCATGCTGTGGTTGCCATAGCAGCACGGGTATTTCTTGTAGGCGATCAAATCCTGCACGTGGTAAGGGTTGCCCAGACCACGCACCATGCCCTCGGTGTCGTAGGCGTCCTCACCCAGGTAGGCGTGTGCCCAGCCGGCTCGGCTCTCAAAGACCTGGGAGGTGGCCACCATTCCCTTCTTGGCAAGCAGAGCAGCCATTACGCCGTTGCGGGCGGCCATGCCGGCGTGCATGGGCTTGACCATAGTCCCGAAGTTCTGGACGATGCCCGCCCCCATGGAGCCGGCGATGCCCAGGGCCATCACCGTTTGGGGCACATCCAGGCGCAAGAGTTTAGCGGCGGCGGCAGTGGCGGCCAAGGTCCCGAAGACGGCGGTGCTATGGAAGCCGCGAAGCATCTGGTTGTAGCGTGCGCTACGGTTCAGGTTATAGCCCACTTCAAACCCGATGATGTAGGCCTCCAGGATATCCCGTCCCGAGGCGCCTATCCGCTCCCCGATGGCCAGGGTGGCGGGAAGTAGCACAGTGGTGGGGTGGCCCCATCCCCCCACATCGTCGTAGTCCAGGGCGTGGCCGCAGGTGCCGTTGAGCAGAGCCGCCTGGGCTACTGAGGTCTTGAAGCCCCCACCGATAACTGATGCCTCGGGTGTGCCCCCGGCTTCACGCCCGTAGTCCAGGATAATCTTCCCCACTGGCTGCACCGAGCCAGCCAGGGTTACCCCGATCTGGTCAAAGATGGCCTCTTCCACCACCCGCACCGCATCGGGGGGGATGCTCTCAAGAGAAGTGTCCACAATCCATTTGGCGATGCGCTCTTCTGTTTTTCCCATACCTTCCTCCTTTGCGCTATTACGGTTTTATGGACAATACAACCCCTTCCCAACCGGGGGCTGAAAACCGCAGACTATCTATGGGTGGGCAGATGGGCAGGAACGGGGCTCCACCCCTTGCATCCCCCTATGTATTGGGGGGCACTACACCTTCCAGATATAACCCCCGTCGTGGACCAGGTCTACCTTATGGATGACCTCGGCTTTCCAGCCCCGCTCCTGAAGCCACTTCTCCAGGATGGCTTGCTCTGTCCCCTCAAACTCCAGGACAATCTTGCTGCTGGACAGGGAGCACGAGGCGCGGAGGATGGTGTTGCGGGGGTCTATGCGCCACTTCTTGACCGCGTTGAGGGCCTCGCGGAACTGGGCCTCTGTGATACCTGTGACTGTGGCGATGGCGAGAAAGCGTGCCATTTTCTACTCCTTCGGCGGCACAAAAGGATAAGGGATGGGTTTCCCCCCCCGCAGCGGGAGGACAACGGTCGCCGTCCCTGGCATGCTCTCTATACCGTCCTGGTTCTTCATACCGATTTCCAGGTCTACAAACCCCATCCCGTCCTTCACATACTTCTTGATGACCTTGCCCCAGACTATTAGGATGTCCCCCGGCACCAGCATGGCGCGATGCTGGAAACTGGCCTTCCAGAACCACCCGTCGGGGCGCACCCAGTCCTTCAGGTAGGAGGGGATGATGCTCTGCTTCCAGGAGCCTTGCACCAGGACGGCGGGAAGTTTGTCGTGGTTGATGGCGAAGGCCAGGTCGTAGTGAATGCGGTGCCAGTTCTCAATGGCGGCGCTCCAGCGGAAGAGGTGGGTGGGGGTCATAGGGCCGTAGATATACTTGGGGAGTTCCATGCCCTCATGGACATCCTCATAGTAAATCTGCTGTTTGGTGCGCAGTTGCTCCACCGTGGGCTTCTCGTTGTGCTTCAGCATCTCCTGCGGGGGTAACTTGAGGAGTTCTTCTAGAGGCAGGGCCATGGGTAACCTCCTTTGCGTTCTGCGATAAAGGGCCTAGCGGCGAATAGAGGCGGCGCGGGTTATGCAGAGGAGTTCTCCCTTCTGGTTCCAGTAGCGGGTCTCGGTAACGACGGTGAGGAAGGGGGTGCCATCCCGCCCCACATGCCCTTGGATGTCTTTGTAACTGCTCTGATAGCGGATTTTATCTCCGATGCTAGGGAACTTGTAAACCTCTATATCGTTGCCAGCGTTGAGGATGCGCACCAGTTTGGTAGGAATGGGGGGAAGGCCGCCCCGCTGGCGCACGCCACCAATGCCGTCTGACATTGGGTTCTCCCGGAAGGCGCGAGTGATGGGGTCTTCCTCCCCAGGAGGGAGCCGGCTACCCATATAACTGACCATGATAGGCGGGGTAACCCGTTCGCCATACT
>JBKBKV010000036.1:12939-18756 GCA_046294495.1 Dehalococcoidia bacterium
CTGCTCTTCTTGGCGAACTCCTCATCCCAGTAGAGGGGGTCGGGGTCCATAATGGCCTGGCTGAAACGGCGGAGGTATTCCTCGTCCACTGTGCCCCAGCACTCCACCATCTCCCCTTTTACCCCTATCATAGCCTTGACTTCTGGGGTCAATACCGATTCCACTGCGGCCTGGGTCATAGACACACCTCCACTAGCCAAAGTTTGCTATTGGTAACCTGCTGGGCGCAAGCCCGCCATATTTATAGCCCCCATGCCCCTTTCTGTCAAGCCCTTGCACTCATTGGTGCCCCCTTCCCCGTGCCCCCCTAATGTGGGACTGGCGGTGAGGCTAGCCAGGCCCTCATCCTGAAGCCCTCCGAACCTTTGCCAGGGCAGTAGTCTCAGGCTACCAGAGGGCGGGGGCTTGTGTTAACGAAAGGGGCGTCTCCCATTACAGCCGGGGCATTAGGGCGGAGGGCGTTCCCCATTATTTGCGACATTATGCTCCTATTCGGAAGGGACTTTTGGCATAGTCCATATGACTCCCCTTTTTCAGGAAGCCTGTCCCTGGCACCCCCCCCTGTGGCGTCCACGAGCATGAAAACAGGATGAGCATTCTCTTATTTAAGGGGGGAGCCCTGTAGTAGAGGGGCGGGGGAGAACAGGATGCTCATTTAGAGTAACTCCAAGTGAAGGAGGTATATCGTGAGGAACAAGTGGTTATTTCTTCTGGGTCTCTTGGCACTGGCAGGGGCTATAGTCCTGGGCGCGTGCCAGCAGGCCAAACCCACGCCTACGCCACCCGCGGTCGCTTTGCCCAGCACTGTGGAGCAGGTTGCAAAGGCGAGGGGCCTCTCCCCCGACGACCTGCTGGCGGCCGCTAAGACCTACACCCCTACTGGCAAGATGGACGAATATGTAATGTTCTCTTCAGGGGGCCATAGCGGGCAGGTGCTGGTCATAGGCATCCCCTCTATGCGTATCCTCAAGGTCATCGGCGTCTTCACCCCGGAGCCCTGGCAAGGTTATGCAACAGGGGATGAGGGGACAGGCAAGGTGCTGGCAGGAGGCGACCTCCCAGGCCAGCCTATCCGCTGGGGCGATACCCACCACCCTGCCCTCAGCGAGACCAACGGCGACTACGACGGCCAGTTCCTGTTCATTGGCGACAAGGCCAATGCCCGCCTGGCTGTGATAGATTTGCAGGACTTTGAGACAAAGCAGGTCGTCAAGAACCCCCTTATAATGAGTTCCCACGGTGCAGCCTTCGTTACCCCCAACACTGACTACATTATTGAGACCTCCCAGTATGCTGTGCCCTTGGGGTGGGAGTATGCTCCTATAGACCAATACCAGGCGAAATACAGGGGGGTCGTTACCTTCTGGAGGTTTGACCGCCAGAAGGGGCGCATTAACCCTGAGCAGTCCTTCAGCATTGAACTCCCCCCCTACTGGCAAGACCTGTGCGACGCCGGCAAACTCGCCAGCGATGGGTGGGCCTTCTGCAACTCCTTCAACTCCGAGATGGCCACCGGCGGCGTGGAAGAGGGCAAGCCCCCCTTTGAATCTGGCGCCTCCCAGCGGGACCGCGACTACCTCCACATCATCAACTGGAAGAAAGCAGAAGAGGTAGTGCGCGCCGGGAAGGCCGAGACCATCAACGGTATGAAGGTCATCCGTCTCTCTACCGCCGCCAACGAGGGCGTCCTCTTCTTCGCCCCGGAGCCCAAGAGCCCCCACGGGGTGGATGTGGCCCCCAAGGGCGACTACATCGTGGTAAGCGGGAAACTGGACCCCCATGTAACGGTCTACAGCATAGAGAAGATCAAGGGGGCGATCGCTAAAGGAGTAGCCGAGCGCGACCCATACGGTGTGCCCATCCTGAAGTTTGAGGATGTGGTGGAGGCCCAGGTGGAGTTGGGGCTTGGCCCCCTACACACCCAGTTTGACAACCAGGGCTACGCCTACACCTCCCTCTTCCTGGACAGCGCCGTGGCTCGCTGGAGCCTGGGCCCACCCTACCGCACCGACGGCTGGAAACTGGTGGAGAAGATCCCTGTCCACTACAACATTGGCCACCTGGCTGCACTAGAGGGCGATACCGTTAGCCCCGATGGGCAGTTCGTAGTGGCTCTGAACAAGTGGTCTGTAGACCGCTTCCTGCCCGTGGGGCCTCTACACCCGCAGAACTTCCAGTTGATCGATATCTCCTCTAACCCTGCCAAACTCCTCTACGACCTGCCCATCCCGGTGGCAGAGCCTCACTACGCCCAGATTATCAAGGCCGACAAACTGAAGGCGTGGACCGTCTATCCCGATATAGGCTGGGATCCCATTACCCAGGCCAAAGACCCCCAGGCACCTGTGGCTGGCAAGGAGAGGGTGGTGCGCGACGGCAATACGGTGCACATCTATATGACCGCAGTGCGCAGCCACTTCACTCCCGAGCGTGTGCGGGTGAAGAAGGGCGAGCGGGTGGTGTGGCATATAACCAACATTGAGCGCACCCGCGACGCCTCCCACGGCCTGGCCATCGGCGGATACAACAAGCAGGTGGCCATTGACCCTGGTGAAACAGCAAAGGTGGAGTTCGTAGCCGACAGGCCTGGTGTTTTCCCCTTCTACTGCACCGAGTTCTGCTCGGCCCTCCACCTGGAGATGACGGGCTACCTGCTGGTGGAGCCATAACACAGCCTGCAGGGTGGGGGGAGCCGAGGCTCCCCCCACCCGGGGAGGGAGGAAAGAAGATGACGACGGAGCATACAGCAACCCTGAAGCAGGAGACTGCCTTTCACTGGGCAGGACAGTCCAGGAAGATAGCGCCCTGGATAGGGCGCGCCCTCTTTGTGATGGCTGGGGCGCTTCTGCTGGTAAGCCTGGCCTTACCCTACTGGCGCCTCGTCCTCTTCGCCCCTCAGTATCCCGGGGGCCTGAGAATGCAGGCCTACGCCACCCGTCTGACTGGGGATGTGCGAGAGATTGACGGCCTTAACCATTACATCGGGATGCGCAAACTGGAAAGTGCCGCCCGTGTAGAACGCACCCTTGCGCGCTATGCTGTCCCGGTGCTTGCCGCGCTGATAGCGGTAGCGGCTTTCCTGCCCACCCGTTGGGCTTGGGTGCCGGTGGTGCTCCTGCTGGCTTACCCCCTGGTTTTCGTCGCCGACCTGGCTTTCTGGCTCTACTACGCCGGCCACACCCTGGACCCCACGGCGGCCATTCGCCTCAAGCCCTTCACCCCATCTCTCCTGGGTGAGGGTAAGATTGCCCAGTTCCGAACTCTAACCCAGTTCGGAATTGGGTTTTACCTGGCGGCAGGAGCAGCGATAACGGGTATAATGGCAACGCTGTTCCGATGGTGGGAGGCGAGGGTAGCAGTGCGGGGGTAGCCGTGCGCTGGCTGGCCGTACTCGGGGGAGTGGTGCTCCTGGCCTTAGGCTTCGCTGCCAGGGCGTGGGGCGATGGCTCGTCATCCCTACAAGAGCGTTTGCAGCAAGCCCGTCCAGGGGAGACCATTGAGGTGACCCCCGGGGTCTACTTCGGCCCCTTCGTAGTAGATAAGCCCCTGCGTCTCGTGGGGAGGGGCTGGCCGGTGCTGGATGGGGGAGGGCGGGGCACAGTGCTCACCATTACAGCCCCGGGGGTAAACGTAGAAGGCTTTGTCATTCGGGGGAGCGGGTCCAGCCTGGACAAAGAGGACAGCGGCATCCTTGTCCTGGCACCGGAGGTGCGCATCCGCCATAACCGCCTGGAGGATGTGCTCTTCGGTATCTACCTGCGCCAGGCCCCCAGAGGCCAGATTGTGGGCAACACCATCGGGGGGAAGGCCTTGGATGTGCCCCTTCGGGGCGACCCAGTGCGCCTGTGGGAGAGCCACGATACCGTTATTGAAGGCAATACTATCCACGACGGGCGGGATGCTGTGGTCTGGTTCTCCCGGAATGTAGTGGTGCGGGGCAACGCCATTACCCGCATGCGCTATGCCCTCCATCTGATGTATGCCAGCCACGCCCAAGTAGAGGGCAATACCCTGCGGGACAGTTCCGTCGGGGCCTTCATTATGTATTCCCAACATGTGGACCTGGTAGGCAACCGGATGATAGGTAATCGGGGGCCTAGCGGATACGGCATGGGCTTCAAGAACGCCGACGCCGTTACCGTCAAAGGCAACCTCCTCTTGCGCAACCGGGTGGGGCTGTATCTGGAGGACACCGCCGACCAAACCACTGCCCGCTGGGAGGGGAACACCATAGCATACAACGACATCGGCCTCCTCCTTTCCCCCACAGCGGTGCGCAATACCTTTAGCAACAACGCCTTCGCCGACAATATGGAGCAGGTGTCCATCCGGGGTGGAGGGCACGCCAGAGAGAACACTTGGGCACAGGGCGGGAGGGGCAACTTCTGGAGCGACTACGCTGGCTACGACGCCAACGGGGACGGAGTGGGAGATGTGCCCTATCGCTCCCGTTACTTCTTTGAAGACCTGGCCAGCCAGTATCCCCTTCTACGCTTCTTCCTTTTTACACCGTCAGCGCAGGCTCTGGAGATGGCCGTGCGGGCTTTCCCTTTCTACCAGCCGGTAGTGAAGATGGAGGACCCTGCCCCCCTTCTGTCTCCCCCGCCCCTGGCCGTAACACCCGGTGAGCGTGCCTTCCCTTGGGGTGGGGTTGCCTCGGGTGCTCTGGCCCTCCTGGGGCTGACCTCTGTTGTAGGATGGCTATGGCTAGGCCGAAAGCCTGCCGGCCCCTTGCCACCTTCCTACCTCGGGGATGGGGAAGTGCTCCTAGATGTTGCAGGTCTTACCAAGCGCTTCGGGCGCTTCACCGCAGTGGACGGCGTCTCCTTCCTTCTGCGCAGGGGGGAGGTGCTGGCCCTTTGGGGCCCCAATGGGGCGGGGAAGACCACCATCGTGCGGTGTATCCTGGGCCTGCTCCATTACCAGGGGCGCATCACCATCGGGAGATGGGATGCCCGGCGAAACGGTGTGCAGGCACGCCGTTTGATAGGGGTAGCCCCTCAGGAGCCGGCCTTCCCCGAACACTGGACACCATCCCAGGTGGTGAGGATGGTGGCCACTCTGCGGGGCATACCTTGGGAGCGGGCCGATGCCCTCTTGGAGCAGGTCGGCCTCGCCTCTCACTCCCACCAGCCGGTGCGCACCCTCTCCGGGGGGATGCGCCGCCGCCTGGCCCTGGCTATCGCCCTTCTTCCTGACCCACCCCTTCTGATTCTGGACGAGCCTACCGCCAACCTGGATGCCGCTGGCCGACGGGAGGTCATCACCCTCTTACTACGCCTGAAGGCACAGGGGCGGGCCATCCTTCTGACCTCCCATCGGGGGGAGGAGGCGATGGCCCTGGCCGATAGGGTGCTGCGCCTGGAGCGGGGGCATTCCCTGGGGGAGGTGCCCCCTTCAGCCATCAGTGAAGCACAGGCGGTGGTCTCCCTGGTGCTGGTGGTGCCTGTGGCGTCCCAGGAGAGGGCAACCCAAGCGTTGCAAGAAGCAGGGTATGCCGTTTATAGAAACGGGGCGGGAGTGCGCGTGCAGGTGGCCCCCGCTGACAAGGTGCGCCCCCTGGCGGTGCTCCTACAGGCGGGTATCCCTGTAGAGGACTTTGAGGTGGAGTAGGAGAGGATGCAGAGAGGGGCATTGAAGACGAAGGGCCATATCCTTCTGGCTCTCGTGGGCAGGGAGGTGGCCGAGGCCCTACGGAACAGGTGGTTTGCAGGCTCTGCCCTGGGGTTTGCAGCCCTGTCGCTCCTAATAGCCGCCTTGGGGATGGCTGCCTCGGGGCGATTGGGTCTGGCCGGCTTCGGGCGCACCTCGGCGGGG
>JBKBKV010000037.1:0-8511 GCA_046294495.1 Dehalococcoidia bacterium
AGCAGTTCGCCATCAATATTGGGCGAAGGGGGAGCATAGGGGGCCGCTTCCAGGGCCTGGAGGAAGGCTCTGGCGGCCACCTCTTGCTGGGGGGTCAGACGGGGAGTGTGGGAAGCCAGGCGCACCAGGGCACCAGCCTCAGCCACAACCCCCTCACTTACCAGCGTTGAGAGGGCGGCGCTGAAAGGCCCTCCGTCCAGGCCCAGTCGTGTGCGCAGGTCCTCCTTTGGCATGCCCTTGCGCAGGGGGTAGTGAGCGTGGAAGGCCTGCAAGGTGCTGAGAGCCTGGCCCCGTAGCGCCTCCCACCCCTCCCGCCCAATAACCCATTCCCCCTGTCCAGGAGGAGCGGTTAGGGCTATCACCGTTCCCTTGCTCCGTAGGCTCGCTAGTGCCGCGGCCACCTGCTCCAAAGGAAGGCCGGTTTCGCGAGACAGGGCCTGGGGGGCCCGTGGTAGAGGACTTGCCAGCACCGCCCGGATGGTCTCTTCCGGGGAGCCACGAGTCAAAATAGCGAGGAGTTCCAGCGTAGGGGGGTGTCGCCGGCGATGCCGTTGAGGGTGAGCATCTACAACGGTGCCCCCACCCAGGGTATGTTGCGAAGAACGGACTATAAATGGGTCGCCTCGCACCACTGCCACAGGTGCCGCCAGGTGCACCTGTGCCCATCCTGCCTGGTTCGCCTCAAGGGTATCGGCGTCCAGAAGGCGCAGGCGTCCCAGCACCTCCGCTGTGCCAGTATGGAAAGTAACTCCCATATTGTGGCGCAGGGGCTGTGGCGCCCAGCGGGCAGCCCGCAGGTGCACATCCACCAGGGTGGTCGGGTTGAGCCAGCCCGGTATGGTCAGCACCTCACCTCTGTGTATTTCTTGGTATTCCACGCCGGCTAGATTGACTGCTGCGCGGCTCCCTGGGGAAATGGAGTCAACCCGCTGGCGGTGGCGTTGCAGGCCGCGGACGCGTGCCCTCCGCCCCAGCAGGACGAGTTCCACCTCCATACCCACTGCAAGGGAGCCGTCCACCAGAGTGCCAGTAACCACGGTGCCAAAGCCAGGCATCATAAAAGCGCGGTCAATGGGGAGACGGGGGCGTCCCAGGTCGGGGCGTCGTGGCGTCTGGTTCAGGAGGCAGTCAAGGGTGGCTTTCAGGTTATCTATACCTTGCCCGGTCAGGGCGGAGACGGCTATTATGGGAGCGTTCTCCAAAATCGTGCCTTCAAGAAGCCTTGCCACCTCTTCCTGCACCATCCCTAGCCACCCCTGGTCTACCAGGTCGGACTTGGTAAGCACCACAACCCCCTGTTTCACCTGCAGCAGGTCCAGGATGGCCAGATGTTCCCTAGTTTGCGGCATAACCCCTTCATCGGCTGCCACCACAAGAAGCGCCAGGTCCATCCCGCCCACACCAGCCAGCATGTTGTGAACAAAGCGTTCATGGCCAGGCACATCTACAATGCTCACCTCTCGCCCCGAAGGGAGGCGGAGCCAGGCAAAGCCCAGGTCAATGGTCATCTCCCGTTCCTTTTCCTCCTTGAGACGGTCGGGGTCTATCCCCGTGAGGGCTTTGACCAGGGTGGACTTGCCATGGTCTACATGGCCGGCGGTGCCCAGGACAAACATGCCTTTACCCGAACAGGTGTTCCTGAAGGGAAGGATAGCATACCACAGCGCCTTGACGCCAGCCTTTGCCCCTGTCAAACTAATGGACTAGAGGGTTAGCGCCAGTGATTATTGACCTCCATACCCATACCTACCCCAAGTCGGATGACAGTTTCCTGACGGTAGAGGCTCTTGTGAATCAGGCCAAAGCGGTGGGCCTTGACGGCATCTGCCTAACGGAGCACGACCAGTTCTGGGACCCCCAGGACATCCGGCGGTTGGCAGAACGCTTCGATTTCCCCATCTTCCCAGGGTGCGAAGTAACGACAGAGGAGGGACATCTCCTGGTGTTTGGGTTGGAGCGCTACATATTCGGCATGCACAAGGCCTCCTTTGTGCAGGACCTGGTGCGGGAGTGCAATGGTGCCATAGTGGTGGCTCATCCCTACCGCCGCAAGTTCTTTGAAGAGGAGAGCCGAGACCCGCTGACCTACGAGAACATGGTGCGCCGTGCCTGCGAAAGCACGGTTTTCCTCTTCTGCCACGGGGCCGAGGTGCTCAACGGCAGGGGCTCCCTTGTAGAGAACACCTTCTCGCAAGAAGTGGCGCGGCGCTTCCGCCTCCCTGGCACTGGGGCCAGCGATGCTCACCGTTTAGAGGATGTTGGCACCTTCGCCACCGAGTTCCCCAATAAGGTAAGGACATTACGAGACCTTATAGAGCATCTACGATCCGGAGCCTTCCGCCCCGTGTGGCTAGGGCGGGCGGCCTTCCGGGAGCCTGCTCCCCAGAGGACCTACCCATGACCCCTCTGCTGGAAGTGCGCAACCTCCACACTCACTTCTTTACGCGAGAGGGTGTGGTCAAGGCTGTCAATGGCGTCTCTTTCTCCCTGTTCCCGGGCCGCACCCTGGGCCTTGTGGGAGAGAGTGGCGCCGGAAAAAGCGTTACCGCCCTCTCTATCCTGCGTCTGGTCCCCTTTCCGGGACGCGTTGTTCAGGGAGCAGTGGTGTATAAGGGGAGAAACCTCCTGGAGATCCCCGAGGAGGAGATGCGCCATCTTCGGGGGAAGGAGATCGCTATCATCTTCCAGAACCCCCATTCGGCCCTGAATCCTGTGCTCACCGTAGGCGCCCAAGTAGAGGAGGTGCTCCAGGCCCATACCCGTATCTCCCGCAAGGATGCCCAGCGCCGGGCCCAAGCACTGATGCTACATATGGGCTTGCCAGACCCTGAACGGGTGGCAGTCCAATACCCCTTTCAGTTGAGCGGCGGGATGGCCCAAAGGGTGATGCTGGCCATAGCGCTGGCCATGGAACCCGCGGTGCTTATCGCTGACGAGCCTACCTCTAACCTGGATGTAACCCTCCAGGCGGATATCCTGCAACGCCTGCGCAACCTTCAGCAGGAGCAGGGGACGGCTATTCTCCTCATTACCCACGACATGGGTGTAGTGGCTCGGGTAGCCGACTGGGTAGCGGTGATGTATGCAGGCTCTATTGTAGAGCAGGGGCCTATACTCCCCATTTTCAAGCGCCCTGTGCACCCTTATACTTGGGGCCTTTTCCAGGCCCTTCCCCGTCTAGACAGGCCAGACCACTCCTTAAAGCCCCTGCGGGGCACTCCCCCCAACCTGGTGGATTTACCCGACCAGTGCCCCTTTCTCCCCAGGTGTCCAAAGGCGACGGCGGTGTGTCGCACCAACCCCCGCCCACCTCTACTGGAAGTGGAGGGAGAACACTGGGCAGCCTGCTATAACCATATACGCTACGACTAGCCGTTATTCCCCTAAACGGCACAGTTCGGCAACCAGAGTAGCAAGGGCCACATCTTCATCCTGGAGGCCCTGCTTGACCTGGAGGTCAGCGTGGAGCAGGCGTTCATAGAAGAGGGCCAAACGCGGGAGGCCCACCTGCTCCGCCCTGCGCAACACCTGACGCACCCGCTGTTGGGGTAGGCCCAGGGCCTCCTGCACTGCGCTATAAGGGGCCCCTTCCGAGCGCAGTTCTCGGGCGACTGCAAGGGCATGCAGTTCCCTCCCAAGTAGTGCTAGGATGCCGCTCACGGGTTCCCCCTGTTGCAGGAGAGCGTGGAGAGTGGCAAGGGCGCGGGCTGTATCACTTGCGAAGAGGGCGTCCAGGAGCCGAAAGACTGTAGTCCCTTTCTCTCCTGCGACGGTCTCTATCTCGTGGGCGGTGATGACCTTGCCACGAAACAGCAACGCCAGTTTGTCCAGTTCGCTGGTGGCTGCCCAAAGGTCAGGCCAGGTGCGCTCTACCAGGGCGTTCAGGCCTTCGTTGGACAGGAGCAGGCCGCGGGCCTGGGCCTCTCCTTCTAGGAAGCGGGCCATCTCGTGGTAGGCCAAACGCTCAAATCCTTGCACCGACACAAGGGGTTCCTGCCCCATCAGGGCCTGCAGAAGGGGATGGTCGCTGCGAAGTGGCCCCTCCCAGAGGACAAGCCGAGTGAAGGCAGGTATATCTACCACCCTTCTCAGCGTCTCCCGCCAGGCCTGGAGCGCCCCCTCCGCCTGGCCCCGTCGTCCCCGCTCCGCCACCCACTGCCCTAACAGGTCGCGCACCACAACCACACGCAGGTCGGCCAGGAAGGGGGGTGTCCAGCACGCGGAGCGGAGGGCGTCAGGAGTGAGGGCTTCTCCACTAAGGCACTGGAGGTTCAGCCCCCTTAACTCTTCACCGCCCGTCTGGGGGAGTAGGCGCTGAAGGAGGGCGTTCACCGCCTGGTGGACACGGTAACTATCCACCCCGTAGAAAAGGAAGATGCGCGGCTCCATAGCATGCTCATCATAGCGTAAGTGGGGCCGTGCCCATAATCTGCTATTTTGGGGGAGGGGGAAAGGCATGGCGCGCTATCCCAGGAAGGCAAGGGACTTGCCGAGCGGGGCTGAAGGGGCATCCGCCAGGGGCACCCTTGTCTGCGCTGTCTGTGGGGCAGAGAACCCGCCAGACGCGATTTTCTGCCACAAGTGCTGGACGCGCCTTGCAAAGCATCCCGTGAGGGTGTTGGTGCGACGGGGCAGGCCCCGTAGGTGGGCCGCCTGGGGCCTGCTGGTGGGCGCCCTTCTGGTGGGTATATTGTGGGTTGTGTGGGAAACCGTGGGCTTCCCTTGGGTAGCCCCCCCACCCCCAACCTCGCAGGTAGAGGCACGGGCTGGACCTGGAACTTGGCCATCCCTTGGGGGCGGCCCAGAGCATCGCTATGCCCTGGAGGGATACGATGGCACATACGAGGGGAAGGTGGTATGGGAGTTCGCTACCCGGGACCCACTGGTCGCCAGCCCTGTTGTGGCTAAGGGGAAGGTGTTCCTGGCGACGGGCGAGCGGCGTGTTATTGCTGTGTCTGCCTACACAGGTGCCTTACTGTGGGAGATGCAGGTTACCGGCCCTGTGGATGCCACTCCTGCCGCGGCCGGGGGCTTGCTGTATGTAGGGCTACGCGACAAACGCTTGCTGGCCCTGGATGTGGAGAGCGGCGAGGGTGTGTGGGCCTTCTGGACAGACGGCCCCATATTTAGTTCCCCGGTGGTGCTTGGGGGTATGGTGTATGTGGGGTCAGGGGATGGACACCTTTACGCCTTAGATGCCGTTACCGGGAAAAAGCGATGGGCTTTTCGTGTGGGGGGGTGGGTTACTATGTCTCCCTCCGTGAGGGAGGATGCGGCGGTGGCGGCAGGTGGACGCAGAATTTTCGTTGTAGACCCACGGCGAGGGCGAGCGCGCCTGCGCTACGACACTGTGTCCCCTCCGACGGGTGTAACGGCATTCTATGGGCCGCTGGCCTTCGTGGCCAGCGAAGATGGGGCCATTCGGGCCATAGACACCCGACAGCGCGAGATGCCAGGCGAGCGCTTCGCCCGCTGGTGGCGTATTCAACTCTTCATCTGGAGGATGATGGGGGAGCCACCACCCCAGAAGGGCTTCGTGTGGGCCAGGCGTTTCCCCAAAGCCTCCATAGTGAACGGGGTGGCAGTGGCAAGGGATACCCTCTACCTGGCTACAAAGACGGGAACCCTCTACGCTCTGGACGCCCAAACCGGGGCAGAGCGTTGGAAGGCCCACATAGGGGAGGGTCTCCTGGCCGCTCCCGTGGTGGTGGGGGACTATCTTTATGTAGGGACAGAGGGAGGACGCATCCTGCAGGTAGACCTTAATAGTGGTGAGGGGAAGACGCTGCTCTCCCTGGCGGAGCGTGGCATTATCGCCCTTGTTCCGGCGGGGCCTCACCTCTATGTTGCCACACGGGGGGGAACGGTCTACGCTGTGCGCTAGGGAGGCTGCCAGTGATAGGCACCTTGCCAATATGCCTGCACTAGGTTCTCTATAAGTGGTGAATTGTTCCCTTGCCAAAGGATAGGCGTTGGGGCCGTAACACATTCTAACCCAGCCCTGCCAAAAGGATAAAATAGGGGTGAGGCGAGGGCGACAGGCGTGGATGTCGGTATTGTAGGCTTCCCACAGAGTGGCAAGACGACCCTTTTCGACGCCCTAACTGGAGGGGGGGAGGCTAGCGCCGTCCACCGAGGGCGTCTTCAGCCCTCCGTGGGCACGACCCACCTGCTTGACCCTCGCCTACAAGCGCTAGCCAACGTCTTCCATCCCAAACGCATCACCTTCGCCGAGGTGCGCTACTACGATTTCCCCCTGGGCGAGGGCGCCACCAAGGGGCTACTGTTCAGCGGGGATGTGCTCAACGCCCTCCAGGAGATGGACTGCCTACTAGGGGTTGTGCGCGCCTTTGAGCACCCTACCGTTCCGCCACCGGCGGGGGGCGTAAACCCCCAACGCGACCTAACGGAACTGGAAGCAGAACTAGCCTTCGCCGACCTCTCGGTTGTGGAGCGACGCCTTCAGCGTCTGGAGCAGACCCTCAAAGGGGCCAAGCCCCACGAACGCCCTCTCCTCCTCCACGAGCAGAGGGTGCTCCAGGAGGTGGGCCAGGCCCTGGAGCAGGAGCATCCCATTAGGGAACTGTCCCTCTGGAAAGAGGAGATGCACCTCCTGGCTAACTTCCACTTCCTTACTTCAAAGCCATTGCTGGTAGTAGTGAACATAAACGAAGACGACCTGCCTCGCCAAGCTGAGATAGAGCACACCCTGGACACCCCACGACGCCAGGGCCGTCGCGTGCTGGCCCTATGTGCCCGTTTGGAACGAGACCTGGCCCTGCTGGGTGCAGAGGAGGCCCGTGCCTTCCGGGCCAGCATGGGCCTGGAGGAGGACGGTCTACGCCGAATAACCCAGGCGACCCTTGACCTTCTGGGGCTGCTCACTTTCTTTACCTGTAACCAGGAGGAGGTGCGCGCCTGGCTGGTCCCTCGTGGCACACCTGCCGCTAAGGCGGCGGGGAAGATCCACTCGGATATGGAGCGCGGCTTCATCCGTGCCGAGGTGGTGCCTTGGGATAGCCTAGTGGCTTGCGGAAGCGTGGCGGAGACACGGCGGCAAGGTCTCCTGCGCTATGAGGGCAAGGCCTACCATGTGCGAGACGGGGATGTCTTGCACATCCTGTTCAGTGTGTAGAGGTAGCCATGGCTTTTGGGCTTTATATACACATCCCCTTTTGCGCCAGTAAGTGTCCTTACTGCGACTTCAACACCTACAAGGGCATTCTCCCCATTATGCCAGCCTACCTAGATGCCCTCCAGCGGGAAGTTGCCGTTTGGGGCGAGGTCCTGGGCCACCCACCAGCGGATAGCCTCTTCCTGGGTGGGGGGACTCCGTCCCTTCTCTCCCCTCTTCAACTCCAGACCCTGCTAAACGCAGTGCGCCAGGCTTTTCCCATATCCCCTCACGCGGAGGTTACTGCTGAGGCCAACCCAGACGACATCTCCCTTTCCTGGTGTGTCGGAGCGCTGGAGGCGGGCGTGAACCGTTTGAGCATCGGCGTCCAAAGCCTGGACAACCGCCTGCTTCGGGTGTTGGGGCGTCGCCATACGGCATCCCAAGCCATAAATGCCTACCGGGCTTCCCGCACAGCGGGCTTTGCTAACATCAACCTTGACCTGATGTTCGGTTTGCCTTATCAGAGCGTGGAGGAGTGGAAAGATACCCTGCAGCGGGCAGTGGCCCTGGGGCCAGAACACCTATCAGCCTATTGCCTGACCCTGGAAGAGGGGACGCCTATGGAGCGGTGGGTGCGCCAGGGACGCCTGCCCGCCCCAGACCCCGACCTGGCTGCCGACATGTTCTCCTGGGCAGAGGTGCTCCTGGAAAGCCACGGCTACCAGCACTATGAGATCTCCAACTGGGCAAGGTCGGGATACCTCTCCCGCCACAACCTTATCTACTGGACAGGAGGCGAATACCTGGGGTTTGGCTCCGGCGCCCATTCGTATTTACAAGGGGTGCGCTTCGCCAACAGGAAAAGCCCCCGCCAATACATCCAGGCTCTGTCTGGACAGACCGGTCCCTTCCCCGGCTGGGACGCCCTTTCCGGTTGGCTGGCGGTGGAGTTCGCCGAGACCCTGGACTTCTGGACCCGCCTGGAAGAGGCCCTAATGCTGGGCCTACGCCTGGTGGAAGGCGTTTCCTTCGAGGACTTGGCCCAACGCCTCTCTGTTGACATAAAACCTTTGCTAGGAGAAACACTAGGCGAGTTGGAAGGGCTGGGTCTTCTGGACACAAGGGGCGACGGGGTCCGCCTGACGCCCAAGGGGCGCCTGTTGGCCAATGAGGTGTTCATCCGCATAGCGGCTTTCTGCAACGAGCGTAGGGCGCCTTCCCCAGTTTTGCAGTAATGTAAAGAGGGTCGCTGTATACATAAAGGAGGACATATGGACCCGAAGCGTGCCGTGGGTGAGATGAAAGAGGAGATAATATCCCTGAGGCGAGACCTGCACATGCACCCCGAGACCGCCTTCACCGAGGAGCGCACAGCGGGGCTGGTGGCCCAACGC
>JBKBKV010000037.1:8519-18479 GCA_046294495.1 Dehalococcoidia bacterium
CTCCCTGAGGCGAGACCTGCACATGCACCCCGAGACCGCCTTCACCGAGGAGCGCACAGCGGGGCTGGTGGCCCAACGCTTGCGTCCTTTGGGCTACCAGGTGCGGGAAAGGGTGGGGAAGACGGGCCTCGTCGCCCTGCTGGACACAGGGGTGCCGGGGCCTACCCTAGCACTCCGTGCGGATATGGATGCCCTCCCCATCCAAGAGGTGGTTGGGCGTCCACACGGCTCCAGGACTCCAGGTAAGATGCACGCCTGAGGCCACGACGGGCACACGGCGGTCGCCGTGGCGGTGGCTAGCATCCTTGCCCAGCAAAAGGAGACCTTGAGAGGCAGGGTGATGTTCCTCTTCCAGCCCGCCGAAGAGATTATGCAGGGTGCCCGCGCCATGATAGAAGAGGGGGCTTTGCAAGACCCACGCCCAGATTGGGTTGTGGGTTTCCATGTGGACAACACGGCCCCGGCCGGCCGTGTGGGGGTGCGTGCAGGAACCATCTGGGCGGCGGCCGACCAGGTGCGCCTTACCTTCAAGGGGCGTAGCGCCCACGGCGCTCTGCCCCACCTTTCCATTGACTCGGTAACTATGGCCGCCTACGCCATTGCGGCCATCCAGAACATCGTGGCCAGGGAGGTCATCCCTATTCAGCCTGCCGTCGTTACCTTCGGCACCATCCGCGGTGGGACAGCCTTCAATATCGTTGCCGATGCGGTGGAACTAACTGGCACCGTGCGCACCTTTGACGAGCGCCTCCGCTCTTTTATCCTGGAGCGTATCGAGGCGACGGCCAAAGGGGTGGCGACAGCCCTCCGAGGGGAAGCGGCCTTTGAGCATCTCAACGGGTGCCCAGCCGTTCATAATGACCCGGCTGTAACCGAGGTGGTGCGACGGGCTGCCGTAGAAACCGTGGGTCAGGAGCGGGTAGTGGAGCCGGAACGCACCACCACCTCCGACGATATGGCCCTGTTCCTGAAGGAGGTGCCTGGGTGCTATTTCACCGTAGGGACGCACAACCCCGCCAAAGGGGCCACAGGCGCCCACCACAGCCCCAACTTTGACATAGACGAAGACGCACTGCCCATAGCAGCGGAGGTTATGCTACGGACAGCGCTGGAATACCTGAAGCGTGGGTAGAGGAGGTTACCTGCATCCGCACAACTGCAGTGAGTGCCTCAGGAGGATGGAGACGGCCCCTGGCTAGACTGGTTGCTCTGCAACCACCTTAGCAGGTCTTGGGCGTGCTCTCTGTAGTGCTGATAGGTATCAGAGCGGATACGCTGCTGGATGGCCCGTAGGGCGAAGACTGTGTCCTGAAGGCCCCGAAGGAAATCCATCATCTCACCGTGGTTGTTGTAGAAATCAGCCATAACGGCATCTAGAGACAAGGGGCTTTTGGCCTCTACGGCACGGGCATTGAAGGCGTCTATGTCCCGATACTGGCGCATGCGCCGATGTTCCAGGAAGCGCTGGATATTCTCCACCACCTCTTCTTCCCAGGTGCTGATATGACCACACAGGTCTTTCACGGACCAAGAGCCTACGACGCCCGGCTCCTCCATCTTCTCGGGTGGCACCTGGTCCAAAGCCTCAAGCAGTTCTCTCCATGCCTCCTCGACCTCTTCCAGAATGCGCATCTTACGGGCCAGCATGCTCACGCTCCTTATCCCGTTCCCGGTAGTAGGTGGATAAGCGGCGCAAGGCCTGGGCAGCACGCCTCACCGTAGGGAAGGTAGATACCTTAGCGGAAGCCAGGCTGTCTTGTAGTTCCCGCATGATTTCCCGTTGCCAGGGTTGGTGGGCTAGGGTGTTGCCCAGCACCACCGCCAGGGGTTTACACACGCGCTGGGCCGTCCGGATGAAGGCCTGCACTGTGGCGCGTGTGCGGTGGATGCCGTCAGGGTGCTCCAGGGGAAAGTGCTCCCCCACATTGGCGATGAGGAGGTCAAAGGCTGGATGTTCGGCCATCATTTCCAAAACGCGCTCTACAGTAATGGGGCTACCAAGCAGGATAGAGCCATCGGCAGGGTTGCCCAGCCAGTCAGCCAGAGAAGGGTCCAACTCACGCCATGCTTGGCGCAGGTCTTCGGGGATAGGCACAACAGACAAGCCTGCCTCTTCGCACTCGTCGGCAGAGGCCACGCTGCGCCCGCCTCCCCCTCCCACCACACCCACGCGCACCCCTGTGCCAGGTTTGCAAAAGGTGAAGGCGATGGCGGTGTCCACCATCTCCTCCATAGTGTCCACCCAAACGGCACCAGCCTGGCGCACCAGGGCCTGCCAGATTTGGCGCTCACCTGCCAGGGAAGCGGTGTGGGAGGCTACAGCCCGGTGCCCCGCCGGTGTGCGCCCACCTTTCAAAACGATGACGGGCTTGCAGTGGGCGGCGCGCCTGAGGGCGTGGAAAAAACGGCGCCCCTCTTTCACACCCTCAATGTAGGCGCACACCACCTGGGTTTCCGGGTCGTCGGCAAAATACTCGGTAAAGTCTGCCTCGTTAAGGTCAGCAGCGTTGCCGTAACTGACCACCTTGCTGAAGCGTAACCCCCTTAGCGAGGCGTCAAAGACCATCTCCACCGCGTTGCCACCGCTCTGGGAGAGCATCCCTACCGGCCCTGCCTCTTTGGCCATGTTGTGCTTGAAACTTATCCCCATCCTGGGATAATACAGGCCCATACAGTTAGGGCCAATGAGGCGTATACCCGCCTGCCGTGCGCGACGCAGGAACTCACGCTCCAGTTGCGCCGCATCAGGACGGCCCGTCTCGCTGAAGCGGGCGGTGTAGGAATGAATGAGGCGCACACCTTTTTGGGCACATTCGTCTACTAGGGCCAGGATGTTAGGTGCGGGGATGCTGGAGATGACATAATCTATTGGCCCAGGCACTGCCAGCAGACTGGGGTAAGCCTTCAGGCCAAGGATTTCCGGCGCTTTGGGGTGAATGGGGTAGATGGAGCCGGGGAAGCCGGCCTCTAGGAGGATACGCACATAGCGGTGCCCCATTTTTTCTGGGTCTGGCGAGGCACCCACAACAGCGATGGAGCGAGGATGAAAGAGGATATCCAGGTAGCCAGGCAAGGAGGCCTCCGTGCAACTGCTCTTGTTATCTCACAACATTATGGGGGCTAACCTCCGAGCAGTGCAAGCGTTATATTTATTAGCAAAATAAGCCGCAAAGGGATAATATGATTCTACGCAGGCCGTTGTTCTGGATAATCCTGCTGGCAGGCGTGGTGCTGGGTGCTTGCACCCGTGCACCTGGTGCTCAGCCCACCTCTACACCCTACGCCGAGTCCACGCCGGTGCCCACTCCGACACCAGTGCCATCACCCATGCAAGGCGCACCTACAGCATCTACACCTACCGTTACACAAAGCCATAGCAGCGAAGTGAACCTGACCCCCACGCCGCGACCCCTGGGGTCGTGCGGTTAGAGGTAGCGCCCGGCACCGAAGCCCGCTATAGGGTAAGGGAGCAGTTGGCACGTCTGAACTTTCCCAGCGATGCAGTGGGCAGAACATCCCAAATAACTGGGGCTATCGTCCTCGCGGGAGACACCCTCGCGCTTCCAGAGAGTTCTCGGATTACCGTTGACTTGCGCACCTTACAGAGCGATGAAAGCCGGCGCGACCGCTATATCCAGGACAACACCCTGGAGACGCGCCTCTACCCCTATGCAGAGTTTTTGCCCACGGAGGTGCGGGGGCTGTCCGGTAGCCTCCCTGCCCAGGGAGAAGCTACCTTCCAGGTAATTGGCGACATGACTATCCACGGCGTGACACAGAGAGTTACTTTAGATATTACTGCGACCTTTAGCGAAGGGGAGGTGGTGGGCCAAGCCAGGACGTCTTTCCGCTTTGGGGATTTCAACATGGCTATCCCACGGGTCATGGCGGTGCTAAGCGTGGAAGACCATATCCGCCTGGAGGTGGATTTCCGACTTACGCGCCAAAAAGGCTAGCGGGAGCGCTTCACATAGCGGGCAATTTCTTCCATGGCTTCCCTTTCCCGGAGGGCTTCCCGCTTCTCATACTGCCGCTTGCCCCGCACCAGCCCCAGTTCCACTTTGGCCAGGCGTCCCTTGATATATACCCTGAGGGGAACAACCGTCGTTCCCTTCCGGGTAAGGGACCCGATGATTTCGTCTATCTGCTCCCGGTGGAGCAGGAGTTTGCGAGGGCGCGTAGGTGGGTGATTGTGTGGACCGCCCCTGCTATAGGGGGCGATATGGCAGTTGTAGAGCCACAACTCCCCCCCCTCGTGATAGGCGTAGGCGTCCCGGATATTGATGCGCCCCTCTCTGATGGCCTTGATCTCGGTGCCCTTGAGGGCTATCCCTGCTTCGTAGGTCTCCAGAATTTGGTAATCGTGGTAGGCCTTACGATTGACGGCCACCACTTTAACACTAGGCTGGGGTGCTTTGCCGGCGGTGGGATGGAGCGGGGGCTGGGAGGTTGGATGTGTCTTGGGCTTGGGCACCTTCTACCCCCGCTGGAGAGCCATGCTCTCCTTCAGCACATCCAGGGCGCGGTCCAGTTGTGGGTCCCCTCGGCGGGCCGTTGCCAGCACCTCCACATCGGGAGCAAGGCCCACCCCCTCAATAAGACGCCCTCTGGGGGTATACCAATGGGCATAGGTATAGTAGAGGCCTCCCCCATCCGACAGCCCCCTTAGGAAGTTTACGCTTCCCTTGCCGAAGGTCTTGGTGCCCACCAGGCGGGCGCGCCCGTGGTCCTGGAGCGCCCCTGCCACCACCTCGCTCCCACTAGCCGAGAACTGGTTCACCAGCACTACCAGGGGGAGATCTGTGGCGATGCCCCCGGGACGCACCAGCCAGTCGGTGCGCCTACCGTAGCCATCCACTTCATACACCACCAGCCCCTCTTTCAGGAAGTGGCTAGCGATGTTCACTGCCACGCCCAGGTAGCCCCCAGGGTTATTGCGCAAGTCCAGGACTATGCCCCTGGCCCCTTTCTGGCGGGCCTCTCGGACCTTTTGGACGAAGGACTGCTCTGTGTTCTCGTAGAAGGCGGCGATGCGAATGTAAGCGATGCCATCGCTCATCATGTTCATAAAGACGCTCTCTAGGCGAATCACATCCCGCACGATGGCGACTTCCACCGGCTCCACCTCCCCCAGGTGTAGGATGGTCAAGCGCACCGTTGTCCCCTTTGGCCCCCGGATGCGCCCCACCGCCTGCATAATGCTCCACCCGTCGGTCTTCTCACCGTCCACAGCCAGCACAGCGTCGCCGGGGCGCAGGCCGGCCCTCTCGGCAGGGCTTCCAGGCATAGGGTTCAGAATGATACGCCCGTTGCGCAGGAATACCTCGGCGCCGATGCCGCTAAACGCCCCCTGAAAGTCCTGGGATTCTTGGCGATATCGCTCTGGGGAGAGGTAATCGGTATGGGGATCCTGAAGAGCCTCCACCATCCCTTTGATGGCCCCACGAGCCAAGATGTCGGGCTGTATCTTGGACTTGTCAACATATTCCCTGGAGAGGATGCTATAGGCCTCCCAGAGGGCCTTGAACTCATTAGGGACTTCCTGGGGCACCTGCACCGATAGGGGGGGCGGCTGTGTCTGGACAGGGGTGGATGTGGAAGATGCCTGAGGTGCCTGGTCGCACCCTAAAACAATCACCACAGCCAGGATCACCACCCACAGAAGCCGCGACTTACACACTTCTCCCCCCTCCAGGCCCCCGCTTGCCTCTAGATTTTGAGGCTGAACTATTGCTGGTGCTGGGGCTCCTGGTTCATGCTAGCATACTTGGAGGTGTGCGAATAGTAGATAAACCCCAGCCCTGGGGCACACTTGTCGGCTAACGCGAGAGAAAGCCGAGGAGTGGGGAGGGTTGTGCTCAAGGCAGCAAACACAAATAGTGGACAGGCCCCCTTACCTGTTGACATCCTCGGAGAATTGATGCTAGTATGAGCCTGGCACTCTACACAAAGGAGGGCCCATGGCTGGAATCCTCTCGTGTGGGGCTTACATCCCTCGGTTTCGCCTGGGGAGGGAGACTGCCGGCTGGGGCTCACCACAAGAGAAGGCAGTCGGGAACTTTGACGAGGATAGCGTTACAATGGCCGTGGCCGCCGCCCAGGACTGCCTGCGGGGCCTAGACCGAAGCCAAGTAGATGCCCTCTATTTCGCCACCACAACACCCCCATATCTGGAACAGCAGGGTTCCGCCCTCATCGCTGAAGCCCTTGACCTGCGCCCCAATGTGTTTGCGGCTGATATTACCAACAACTTACGCGGCGGGACTATCGCCCTTCGTGCGGCCCTAGATGCTGTTCTGGCAGGAAGCGCACGCCAGGCCTTGGTGGTGGCGGCTGACTGCCGCATGAGTGCCCCACGGGGTGAACTAGAGCGCTCCCTGGGGGATGGAGCGGCCGCAGTCCTGGTTGGCAAAGACAATGGCGTGGCCCAGGTGATGGCCAGCCACACCATTACCGAGCACATGCTGGACACCTGGCGAACGCCCCAAGACACCTTTATCCGCTCCTGGGAGGACCGCTTCATAATAGAGGAGGGGTATCAGCGTATTGTTCCCCAGGTGCTCAGCGAGTTTTCCCAGAAGACGGGGGTCGTTCCCAAAGACATTGGCAAGGTTGCCCTCTATGCGCCCGATGCGCGCCGCCACCAAGATATGGCACGCCGTCTAGGCTTCCGTCCCGAGCAGGTGGTGGACCCCCTCTTCGGGAAAGTGGGCAACACCGGCGCCGCCTTCACCCTTATGCTCCTGGTGAGCGCGCTGGAGACTGCCAAGCCGGGGGAGCGCATTCTGGCTGTAGCCTATGGAGACGGGGGCGATGCCTACCTATTCCAGGCTACCGAGCGGGTGGGCGAGGTGAAGCAAAACCGCCGTCTGGTGAGCCGCTATGCCGAAGCCAAGCGCATCCTCCCCACCTATGAGACCTACACCAGGTGGCGGGAGGTTTGGGTCTCCGAGGCGGCGCGCCGTCCGCCCCCCCCTGTCCCCTCTGTATCGGCTCTGTGGAGGGAAAAAGACGAGAACATCCGGTTCTACGGGAGCCGGTGCAACGCCTGCGGGTATATCCAGTATCCTCCCCAGCGGGTGTGCACCAAGTGCCAGGCAGCCGACCAGATGACCCCTATCCGCCTGGCAGAGACCTATGGCACCGTGTTCACCTACTCCATGGACTACTTGGCTGGCACCA
Source organism: Dehalococcoidia bacterium (assembly GCA_046294495.1). GTDB lineage: Bacteria > Chloroflexota > Dehalococcoidia > Lucifugimonadales > HRBIN23 > HRBIN23. The sequence continues at coordinate 15,702 of JBKBKV010000037.1, forward strand.
TAGATACCCCTCTTGTCCTGGCGGTGGTAAACTTTGAAGGGGGCGGGCGCTGGCTGGGAATGGTAACAGACCGGGAAATCAACGAGGTGCGAATAGGCTTGCCTGTAGAACTAACCTTCCGCAAACTGCGGACAGTGGGTGGCGTCCACAACTACTATTGGAAGTGCATGCCGGTGCGGGCCTAGCCTGACCAGAGCGAAAGGAGGACGGCACATGGAGAGCATTCGGGACCGGGTGGCCATTATCGGGATGGGGTGCACCAAGTTCGGCGAGCGCTGGGATGCCGACGGGGTGGACTTGATGGTGGAGGCGGCTTATGAGGCTTACCAGGACGCCGGGATATCCCCCAAGGACATCCAGGCGGCTTGGGTGGGCACCGTAGGCACCTTCAGCACCGGTCAGGGCCTTGCCGAAGCCCTCAAACTGGACTACATCCCCATTACCCGATGTGAGAACGCCTGTGCTACGGCTACCGATGCCTTCCGCAACGCCTGTTACGCTGTTGCAGCGGGCATCTACGATATCGTGCTGGCTATGGGCGTGGAGAAACTCAAGGACTCGGGTATGTCGGGCCTGGTAACGACACGAGCGCCCGGGAGTGATGTGGAACCTCCCACGCCACCCCCCGCGCAGTTCGCCCTGGCTGCCACCCGCTACTCCCACCACTACGGCATCCCCATGGACCAGTTGAAGCGCACTCTGGCCAAAATTGCCGTTAAGAACCACCATAACGGCACCTTGAACCCAAAGGCCCACTTCCAGCGGGAAGTTACCGAGGAGCAGGTGCTAAACGCCCCCATGATCGCCTGGCCCCTGGGCCTTTACGACTGCTGCGGCGTGTCCGACGGGGCGGCGGCTGCCATTATCGTGCGAGCCGACTGGGCCAAGAACTTCCGAGACGACTATGTGCTGGTTAAGGGCCTGGGGCTAGCGGTAGGAGGCAAGCAGGGCCTCCTGCACGACGACTACGACTTCGTCCATTTCCCAGAGAACATCCGCGCCGCCCAAATTGCCTACCAGGAGGCGGGCGTTAAGAACCCACGCAAGGAGATTGACCTGGCCATCGTCCACGACTGTTTTACCATCACCGAGTTGATCCTCTACGAAGACCTGGGGTTTACCGAGCGGGGCAGGGGGCCTGCCGAGGTAGAGGCCGGGACCTTCACCCTGGAGGGCGAACTCCCCGTGAACACCGACGGAGGGCTGAAGTGCTTTGGACACCCCATCGGGGCCAGCGGCATCCGGATGATCTACGAGGTGTATAAGCAACTGCAGGGGAAGGCCGGTCCACGCCAGATCAAGAAAACCCCGCGCCTGGGCCTCACCCACAACCTGGGTGGCCGCCCCGGCTCTTTCACCGGCGCTGTAGCCATCTTTGGGCGCCGGGATTAGATATTAAGGTATCTCCGGAATTGGGGGAGGGCCGGGCCGGGTGCCCGGCCTTCCTTTGCCCAGCACGGTAAGGGTCGTTGTAATGAATCATCAGAAGAGCACAGGAGTGGAAGCGCCATGACACAGCAGAAGGGAGCCCAAATCTACCGCGGCCTCAAGGATGTATACTTTGATACCACCGAAGCCAGTTTCATAGATGGGAGCGTTGGGAAACTCCTCTACCGGGGCTACAACATCCACGACCTGGCAGAGAAATCCACCTTTGAGGAAGTTATTTACCTCCTGCTCTACGGCAAGCTGCCCACGCGCGCCCAGTTGCAGCAACTAGACAGCACCCTCCGCGCCTCCCGCGAACTGCCCCCTGAGGTGGTGCAGGTAATCCGCCTGGTGAAGCAGGCCCATCCCATGGATGTCCTGCGGACGGCCGTCTCGGCCCTGTCGGCCTTTGACCCGGAGACCGCCGACAACTCCAAGGAGGCGACCCTGCGCAAAGGGCTTCGCCTCACTGCCCAGGCCCCCACCATTGTGGCTTACCACGACCGTATCCGCAAAGGGCTAGAGCCTGTCCCCCCTAACCCCCGGCTGAACCACGCCGCTAACTTCTTGTGGATGCTCTTCGGCAAGGAGCCTGACCCCGAGGAGGCGCGTCTGCTGGATGTGGACTTTATCCTCCACGCCGAGCACGGCTCTAACGCTAGCGCTTTTGCGGCCCGGGTTACAGCCTCCACCCTCAGCGACCTACACGCCGCAGTTACAACCGGCATAGGCACCCTGAAGGGGCCGCTCCACGGAGGCGCCGCCGAGGCGGTAATGCATATGGTCAAAGAGGTAGCCGACCCTGAACGCGCCAAGGCTTGGGCCGCCGAGCACTTGGCCCGAGGCGAGCGCATTATGGGGTTCGGGCACCGGGTCTACAAGGCCGAAGACCCCCGTGCCCGCCACCTGCGTGAACGCTCCCGCTGGTTGGGGGAGAAGAAGGGCCAACCCCAGTGGTTCCAGATCCTGCAGCGCTTTGAGAACGAGGTGATGGCACCCTATAGGGCCAAGGGCATCTATGTGAATGTGGACTTCTATGCCGGCTCTATCTACTACCTGCTGGGCATACCAGAGGACCTCTTCATCCCCATCTTCGCCATCGGACGCATTCCAGGCTGGACCCTCCAGGTGCTGGAGCAGTTCAGGGACAACATCCTTATCCGCCCCCTCCTGCTCTACACCGGGCCTATGGACCTGCCCTATGTCCCTATTGAGAAGCGGGATCAACTGAAGCAAGAGGCCGCATCCTGAGAAGTGGGGCTTTGCCCCTATTTATTTGTAGAGTGCCCTGGCGGGGGGTCCCCTGTCAGGGCACTCCCACGGGGATCCCCCCTTTGCGCCGAAGGGAGG
>JBKBKV010000038.1:0-17820 GCA_046294495.1 Dehalococcoidia bacterium
CCTTCTACCGGCACCAGCCACTGGCGCATCACCAGGGCCGCCACATCACTGGCGTCCGTCAGCCATGCGTCGAACTGCTCTATGTTGACCCCTTGCTCGCTCATAGCTCACCTCCCACAAGTTTTGCAGGCCCAAAAGCCTTATATCGTTGTTGATCGTCACGGAAGCGCAGGGGGAAGCGGTATCTTTGTCGCCCGGGAATGTATGAAGCGCCGCTGAATACAGCAGCCGCAACGGGGACACTCAGCGGCCACGACCATGTCCAGTATTCATAAGTCTTCTGCTTCGGTACCGGAGCAGGACGAAAACGCTGTAGGGCAATCAAGCTAAGCAGCTCCACAGCCGGGTGGGCTGCAGTCTCCAGATCCAGGGCATCGAGAGAAAACCCCGCGTCATGGCGAGGGGCAAAGCGCCGGGCATCAAAGTAAAAAGGCTCAATCGCCTTATGACCGGACTTTCCCTTGCGATACCCTCCGGGTTGCGTAATACGCAACTGAAGTCCAGCAGCTTCTTCAGGTCCAGCTAGTCAATGTGTTGTGAAAGTGCCTCTTGAGCAGCCCTGGCGATCTTGTGAGGTTCTTGCTGACCTGCCCATGTCTTGGGAGTAGCCTCGTCGTCTGTGTTCCACCAGTCGAGAATAAGGCCTAACGGTGCCCCGATCTGAATCCTCCCTTCCCGTGCGCGCTTGCCAAGTTCGACTCGGCGCTTCTCCTCTTCGGCTGATAGTTTTTCGCCCTTCCTTTTCTTCTCTTCAAGCTCATCCCGCTCCTTGCGTTCGGTGTCACTCAAACCCCAGAGCTCACAGTGGGCCAATTTCTCCACGAGATCCCTGAGGGGGTTAGACGTTCCTGACACATTTACCTGGAACTGCGACCCCTCAAACCACCCCTCAGCCCCTGGCCAAAGGCGGTGCGCCAACTCCAGGAGACCGCAGCAGGCCAGAACCTGGCCTGGGTTGGTTACATCTACATTGACGGTGAAGCTAGGCCTCGGCAGGCTCACGGATTCTCCTCCTTGTGAGGACCGGTGGCTGGAGGCGGAGTGTCCTGTTGAGATACGGCAATTTGAGATGCGGCAATATCTACGCAGCGCACTAGGGACTCCAGCCAGGCCAGGCCCCACCGGCCGAAGCGCTGCTGGAGCCTGGCGAAGCGCCGCATTGCCTCTGCGGCTGCCTCTTCCTTCTCCGCCGTGCTGTAGGTCTTGGCTCCGTCCTCCCACGCCCTACGCTCGAAGTGGGGTCTGGCCCAGCCATAATGGGCGGCAATGAGGTGCAGGATCAGGTCCCGCTCAGGATGTTTTTGTATTTCCTCGTCTGCCGCGGCATCCAGCAGCGAGCCAGACTCGTGGCGGTATCCTCCAAGGTAGTAGCTATCACGGTACTTGGTGGATTTAGCTAGAGGCTCCCCAGATTCATTGTGTGCATACCTTTGCCAGATGAGCCGGTCCTTGCCCCGGTCGTGCCATCGCGCAGCTATAATCAGTGCCTCCTTGATGTCATCTGGTAGGGCAAGGGATGCGGCGATGCGCTCCATACACTCAGCGGTCATGTCCGAATGCCGACTCACCGTTTGGTACACCTTGGCCGTCTCCGCATGGTCCAGGGTTGCCTGCCTGGGCCGGGCCAACAGCAAAAGATAGCGTGAAGGACCTTCCTCATCGTCTTCTGTAGGTCTCCTCAAGCTGATACGCTGCCGCTCTTTGAGGTCTGGGGGCAAGGATAAGGCGATTTCATCAGTGATAAGTCGCCTGAACTTTGGGCGATCTTCACCTGGCTCCTCTATCCAGCGCTCGCGCCGACGCTCTTCCGGAACCTCCTCAGCCACATCGTAGCGGTCTGGGTCTGGGTCTAAGGACTCGGGATCAAGCGCTCCCTGCTCATTCAGCCCTCCAGCTTCCACCGGCAGGACTACCGTTTGGTATTGGAGGTCAAACCCATCATCCACGATGTCTGACAACCGCAGCCACCTGGTCTCATGGTTTTCCCTTCGGAACTGCGCTTCGCTGCGCTCGTTCAGCACCACCACGGGAAAGCTGTCGTCTTTTGACTTTTCCCGATGCTTGTCAAGTAGATCCCGCAATGTTTGCCGGACACGGTCGGTGCGGTCCCGGAGGCGTTCGTGGGCTTCAATGCGGCATGCCTGGAACCATTCGCTCACCGCTTCAGCATCAGCTTCGGCCTTATAGAGTAGTGTGACCTCTTTTCGCCATGCAACATAGGTCTCGGGTGGATCCTTGGTGAGACCATGCAAGTAAGTTGCCACCTCGGGACGCCCAGGCATTGTCGTTGAAATAGAGGTCAGCGACCACGAATCCAACAGGATGTCAGTGAGGGGGAGCACGGTGGGCTTAGGCGAGAACGCCTCCTCTCTGCGCTCAGGTGCCAGGCTGTCCAGAAGGTTGCACAGGTTCCGTGGACTCACATCTAGAGCACCACCTGACTGTTTCACCCACTCCTCAAGAATTGCCTGGGTCGCCTCAAGTGCATTCTTAAACTCAGGTGAGCCGTCACCTTTATCCGCATCCGCCAACACCACATCCACTCGGGCCTCTCTTCCCTGCCCTCCCCGCCGGTTGACGCGTCCAAGACGTTGGATCATGGAGTCCAGCGTAGTAAGGTCGCAGACCATATGGTCCGCGTCGAGGTCGATACCCACCTCGCCTGCTGAAGTACTGACCAGCCAGACTGTAACGGGGGGTTAGCGTTAGCGTCCAAGAAATATTGGTAAACAGGGTCTTTACCAACCAGCTTGTCCCGTTCGTGGCCACGCAATGTGCCGGTGAGGAGCGCCGTGCGGTTGTTGGCATCTTCACCGATTTTTTCCTTGAGAGACTCGATGACCTTCCGGGCGTCTTCTGGCGAGCGCACATAGATCAGCACCTTGGCTTTCTTGTCCCGATGTTGCATGGCAAGCTCTACAAGCTTGTCTACCGTTCTCCCACGGACATGGGCACTGCTGTCTCCGGGGTTGACCTGGACGGTGTGGAGGTAAAGCTTTTTTGCAGCATCAAGCCGATTTTTTACCACGTTGCCGGTCACTGGGTCCTCTTCGTCTTCCGATTGTAGCTTTAACGCAGGGCTTGTATCTCCCCGGGAAGTGACCGTGAGTTCCATAACGTATATGCGCCGTGGCTCTTTTGCCTGGCGCTGCACCTCAACCAAGCGGTGTAACAAGTCACTGAACGCCGGTGTCAGATGGGCCTCATCATGGACTATCAAGGAGTCCTGGCCAACCAGCCCGGCGTGTTGTGCTCGCCAGTATCTGCCGTCGCCATAGCCGCTGAAGAGCAACTTGCTCCCAACCATATCGATGGTGCCGATGATGATCGCGGGCTTTGACGGGTCAGCTTTCCACTCTTCGTTGTCCGCTAACTCGCCGCGGAGGGTGCTAATCGCCAGCACTGGGTCTTGTGTGGATGCCAGGCTTCTGAGAGCTTGCCCAAGCATGGTTAGCACATCTTTATAGTCAGACCAACATGGATGTTCTGGCTCGTTTAAACGCCGGCGCATTTCTTGCACCACGCTGGTAGCCTGGTCCACAACCGTTCGGCGATTGACAATGTAGATAATACGACGTGGGAGCGCCGTTGCTCCCTTTTTGGCTTGAAGGGCCAAGGCGATAAGCCAAATCGGGATGACTGAGGTTTTGCCCAGTCCGGTAGGTAGGTTGCAGAAGTGGGGAATGTTCCCTGCGTATAGCTGTTCGAAAAGGCGGCGCTGCCAACGGAAAGGCGAGTAGCTGGTCAACGCCAGAAAGGCTTGGTCAAAGAGGTCTAATGCCGAATACACTGCTAGGCTCCTGTTCAATAACTGGTGATATCCCTACCTCCGTGTAAAATCCCTGGCGTAAGGATCTCCTCTGGCTCCTCATTTTGGGCCGCTACCAGGTCCCCGTCAATACGCTGGTGCTGCTGTTCCACAAACGCTTCCCTCCTGAGCACCTCTAGCTCCCACCAGACCTCCGGGGTCATCCTCACCCCCTCTCCAGGTCCGGGAGGCAGTGAGCAGACTGGCATAGACCAGCCTCAGCCCCGAGGCCTCGGTGGGAAAGCGGGGGATGACCTTGCTCCTCCGTCTCCCTTCCCCAAAGAGCCGCTGCAGCAGGTCGGTAGTGCGGATAGCCTTCCAGTGGGCCGCAGGGAACTTCAAGAACGTAAGGCACCCCTTTAGGTCCTCGCCCAGGCACTGCATAACCGAGGGGTAGATCCCGTTGAAGCGGGCGATGAGCTCCCGCCCCAGCTTCAGCCCCTCCTGGTAGCTGCCGGCGTAGAACACCTGGCGCACCAGCTGCTTCACCTCGTTCTGGGCCTTCCTGGGCAGCTTGCACAGGGTGTTCCTCATCTTGTGGGCCAGGCAGGGCTGCCTCAGGGCGTGGGGGAAAACCTCCCTCACCGCCCGTCGCAAGGCCTTATGCTTGTCCGAGACCACCAGCAACGGCTCCTGGCGCCCTCGGGCCACCAGGTCGTGGAGAAAGCCCAGCCAGGCCTCATAGCTCTCCCGGCCGCCTAAGGCCAGGTGCAACAGCACCTTCTTGCCGTTCTCCAGGATTGCGTAGGCGCACAGCACCCCCTCCTTCTCCTCCGTTCCCTGGCGCAGGGGCAGGTAGATGGCGTCCAGGAAGAGGTAGACTACCTTGAGCCCCGAGAGGTCCCGCTTCCTCCAGGCATCGAAGTCCGCCTGGAGCTTTTACCTGCACTCCTTGGCAGGCGTCAATTCACCGTGTGTTCATCTTACCCGAAAGGGAGCGGTTGAACCTGGAGAAGGCGCACGTAAGCACCAGGGGCGCCGCCCCCGTCCTGTTGGTTCGTGCTGTGGCAGTGTCCCCATTCGTGAGTTCATTCGCCATCTAGCGGGGCAACCTTATTAACCCCCCCTTGCTCCACTCGCGCGCTGCTCCTTTAGGAATGCAGCCTCCGCCTACTCAGGAACAGCCACTACCCTTAAGCCTTTGGCCAGAGGTATTGCGGCAACGCCTGCCGCTACACCTTCTCTGCCCCTTTGCAGGGGCTGGGGCACTTCCCAGACCTGCCCTTTCAGGCTACCCTTCTGGCCCTCCACCCCTTGCATCCCTCGCACCTGGTGCCAGCGCCTCCTGCGCTCCGTCTCCGCGCCCCCATCTGAGGGGTAGGTAGCCCTGGGGGTGCTTGAGGCCAGCGCCCCCAGGAGGTCCAGGCGATAGAGGCCGTGGTCAGCGATGACGACACGGCTTTGCACGCAGGTTGTCGGGGGTTCAAGTCCCCTCTCCCGCTCCACCCTCTTGCTCTAACCTCGCCAAGGAAGCGGCCTTGCAGTTACCAGGGGCCGCCCAAGCCACAGGGCAAGCACCCCCTGCCTTACGCGTAACCGTTACATAGTGCGTAACCTATTGACGCAGAAGGGTGCGTCTGCTATAGTTATGATAAGCCTTTAGCGTTCAGGAGAAGTATGCCTACCATAAACCAACTGGTGCGGAAGGGGCGCGCCAGGACACGCTCCAAAAGCAAGGCGCCAGCCCTCCACTTCCGTTACAACTCCCTAAAGAACCTGCGCACTTACGCCCCCGAAGGGGCGCCCCAGCGGCGGGGGGTGTGCACAGTCGTGCGCACCATGACCCCCAAGAAGCCCAACTCGGCCCTGCGGAAAATTGCCAGGGTGCGCCTTACCAATGGGGTTGAAATCACCGCCTACATACCTGGAGAGGGCCACAACCTACAGGAGCACTCGGTTGTCCTGGTGCGCGGCGGGCGTGTCCCCGACTTGCCAGGAGTGCGTTACCATATTATCCGTGGGACGCTGGACGCTGCAGGGGTTGCCAATCGCCAGCAGGGGCGTAGCAAGTATGGGGCCAAGAAGGGCAAGAAGGGTGCCCCCACGCCCTCCGGAGCGTAGGAGAACAAGACGACATGCGACGACACAGGGCTGAGCCTCGGGCTATCAAGCCCGACCCCATCTATAACAGCGAGACCGTTGCTAGGCTTATCAATAAGGTTATGCAACGGGGCAAGAAGACCCTCGCCCAGCACATCGTCTACCGAGCGCTGGCAAGGGTGGAGGCCGACGCCAATCGCCCCCCTCTGGAGGTGGTGGAGGAGGCCATCCGCCGGGCCACCCCCCTTCTGCAGGTGAAGCCGCGCCGAGTGGGTGGGGCTACCTATCAGGTCCCGGTGGAAGTCCACCCCCAGCGAGGGCGAGCCATGGCTATGCGCTGGATCGTGCAGGCGGCCCGCTCTCGCACCGGCCGCCCCATGGAGGAGCGCTTGGCGGCTGAACTGCTGGACGCCGCTAAGGGCGAGGGGGCGGCGGTGAAGCGTCGAGAGGACTTGCACAAGATGGCCGAGGCCAACCGCGCCTTCGTCCATTACCGCTGGTAATCCCCTTTTATCCTTAGGAGCCACACTCGTATGGCTGATACTTTCCCTCTAGAACGCGTGCGCAATATAGGTTTCATTGCCCACATTGACGCGGGCAAGACCACCGTTACCGAGCGGGTCCTCTACTTCACCGGCCGAACATACAAGATTGGTGAAGTGGATATGGGCACGGCAGTGATGGACTGGATGCCCCAGGAGCGGGAGCGAGGCATTACCATTACCGCCGCCGCTACCGTCTGCTACTGGCGCGAGCACCACATCAATATTATAGACACCCCAGGACATGTGGACTTCACTGCCGAGGTGGAGCGTAGCCTGCGCGTGTTGGACGGTGGGGTGGTTATCTTCGATGCTGTGGCCGGCGTCCAGCCCCAGACGGAGACAGTGTGGCGTCAGGCCGACAAGTATCGGGTGCCGCGCATCTGCTTTGTCAACAAGATGGACCGCACTGGCGCCGACTTCTTCCGCACCGTGGATACGATTGCCCATCGCCTCACAGCACGCCCCGTGCCTGTGCAAATTCCTATCGGGGCGGAAAGCGACTTCCGGGGCGTGGTAGACCTAATTGAACAGAAGGCTTACCTCTACGAGAGCGATGAGCCTAAGCCCCCCGTGGAAGCCCCCATCCCCGAGGGCCTGCAGGAGGCCGCGCGCCAATGGCGGGAGCGCCTGGTAGAGCGGGTTGCCGAGACCGACGATGCCCTGTTAGGGAAATACCTGGAGGGCGTGCCCATTAGCAAGGAGGAAATCTACCAGGCCCTTAGGCGGGCAACCCTCTCCTACTCCCTTGTCCCTGTCCTCTGTGGCGCCGCCCTGCGCAACAAGGGCATCCAGCCATTGTTGGACGCTGTCCTCGCCTACCTTCCGTCGCCCCTGGATGTTCCACCCGTCCAGGGAACCGACCCCCGCACGGGCCAGAGCGTGGAACGCCTCCCCCAGGCCGACCAGCCCCTATGTGCCCTGGCCTTCAAGGTTATGACGGACCCTTACATCGGCCGCCTCGTCTACTTCCGTGTTTACTCGGGGGTGGCGCGCGCCGGTGCGACGGTCTATAACTCCAGCAAAGGTATACGGGAGCGCCTGGGGCGGGTGGTTCGCATGCACGCCCAGCACCGAGAGGAGGTGGAGACACTGGAGGCGGGGCATATCGGTGCGGCCATCGGCCTCAAGAGCACCTTTACTGGAGACACCCTGTGTGAGGAGGCACACCCCATTGTGCTGGAGCCCCCTCGTTTCCCCGAACCGGTTATCTCCGTCTCCGTGGAGCCACGCACCAAGGCCGACCAGGAACATTTGGATACAGCCCTGCGCCGCCTCGCCGAGGAGGACCCTACCTTCAAGGTGCGCTTTGATCCCGAAACAGGAGAGACCCTCATTTCTGGCATGGGTGAGTTGCACCTAGAGGTGCTGGTGGACCGCATGCGCCGTGAGTTCGGTGTCCAGGCACGGGTGGGGCGCCCTAAGGTCTCCTACCGGGAGGCCATTACCCAGCCGGTGCGGGTAGAAGGACGCTTTATCCGGCAGACAGGAGGCCGTGGGCAGTATGGGCATGTGTGGCTTGAAGTGGAGCCTCTACCCCGAGGGAGCGGCTTCCAGTTTGAAGACCGTATCGTCGGGGGGGTAGTGCCCAAGGAGTTTATCCCCGCTGTGGAGCAGGGGGTGCGGGAGGCCCTGGAGAACGGTGTGCTGGGCGGCTACCCGGTGGTGGATGTCAAGGTAGCCCTGGTGGATGGCAGTTATCACCCCGTAGACTCTTCGGACATGGCATTCAAGGTGGCGGGGAGTATGGCCATGCGGGAGGCCTTGAAGCGCGGTAGCCCCGTGCTTCTGGAGCCAATTATGGCTCTGGAAGTGGTTACTCCGGCTGAATACCTGGGGGATGTGTTGGGAGACCTTAACGCCCGCCGCGCACAGGTTCAGTCCCTAGAGGGGCACGGAGGCACCCAAATCATCAGGGCCTTGGTGCCTCTAGCAGAGACCTTCGGATATGCGACGGTGCTCCGCTCCCTTACACAGGGGCGGGCCAGTTACTCCCTACAGTTCCACCACTACCAGGAAACGCCCCAGGCCATCGCCCAGAGGGTGCTGGTAAAGGCGTAGGGGCAGCAGAGCGCCGACATAGGTTCGCCCTAGGGCTAAAAGTCCTGCCTAAAGGTCTTTACAAGGCTAAGGGGGTCGTGGCATGATAGTTTTTGGCCCCGTGAAAGGGCGCACAGGCACACCCTACCGGAGCAGGGGGATCTACCCCCTGCCCTGGTTTATGCCCTCGGCACGGGCCAACAGGCGCCAATAAGGAAGAGGTCTAAAGTCTATGGCAAGACAGCGACCGCATATCCGTATCATCTTGCGGGCCTTTGACCATCGGGTCCTGGACCAATCGGCCAAGCAGATTGTGGAGGTGGCTGAAGGCACTGGGGCCGTGGTTGCAGGCCCTGTGCCCCTTCCTTCCAAGGTAAAGCGGTTCTGCGTTATTCGCTCTCCCCACATTGACAAAGACTCCCGAGAGCACTTTGAACTGCGTGTGCACAAGCGGCTCATTGATGTGCTAGAGCCTACTCCAAAGACCCTGGAGACCCTCTCCCGCCTCAATATGCCGGCGGGAGTAGATATCCAGGTGAAAGCGTAGAGGACGCTATGCCAATCGCTGGTCTGCTGGGCCGAAAGATAGGGATGACCCAGCGCTTCCAAGAGGATGGGAGCCCGGCACCGGTTACGGCTATCCAGGCAGGGCCGTGCTGGGTAACACAGGTTCGCACCCTAGGCAACGACGGCTACACGGCCGTGCAGTTGGGCTTTGAGGAAATAGGGACACTGAAGGGGGGGGTGCGCCTAAAAGACCTGCGCCCCGCAGACCTAAAACCCCTAACGCGTCCCGAGGCCGGCCACTTGCGGAAAGTCGGCGTCCTCCTGCGCCACCTGCGAGAGGTGCGTGTGGATGACCTGGGGGATGTGCAGGTGGGCCAGAAGGTTACAGTGGACATCTTCAAGCCCGGCGACCGTGTGGATGTGGAGGGGTGCTCCAAGGGACGGGGCTTTGCAGGGGTCGTCAAGCGCCACCACTTCAAAGGTGGCCCAAAGACCCACGGCCAGAGCGACCGCCACCGTGCCCCAGGCTCCATCGGCTCTACAACCTTCCCCGGGAGGGTGCTGAAGGGCTTGCGTATGGCAGGGCACATGGGCGACCAGAGGGTTACTGTGCGTAACTTACAGGTGGTGGCTGTAGACCCGGAGCGCAACCTCCTTTTTCTAAAGGGGGCAGTGCCAGGGCCGGTAAACGGCCTCCTTGTTATTCGCAAGGCCAAAGCACCCAGGAAGTAGGGTAGATCATGGAACTCCCAGTTATGAGCCAGCAAGGCGTTATTACGGGCCAGGTCAGCGTCAGCGACCAGGTGTTTGCCCTGCCCATGAACTACGCCTTGGTCCACCAGGTGGTGGTGGCCCAGCAGGCCAATCGCCGCACCGGCACCCACGACACCAAGACCCGAGGCGAGGTAAGCGGGGGCGGGCGCAAACCCTGGCCCCAGAAGCATACTGGGCGCGCCCGACACGGGAGCATCCGAGAGCCCCAGTGGCGCCACGGGGGCGTAGCCTTTGGCCCTCACCCCAGGGACTACCACCAACGCATCCCCAAGGCTATGCGGCGCCTGGCTATAAAGGTGCTGTTGTCTGACAAGGCGCGCAACGGGGAACTTACTTTACTAGACAACCTCACCTTGGATGGGAAAACTAAAGAGGTCGAGAACCTCCTTCGCACTCTGGGTATCGCCAAGAAGTGCCTCGTGGTTACCGATGTGGCTGACCCCCGCCTGGCCTCTGCGACCCGCAACCTGGAGATGGTGAAATCCTTGCCCGCTCATACGCTTAATGCACTAGACCTTGTTACCTACGACCACCTCCTGCTCACTCTCCCGGCCGTGCGCAAGATTGAGGCCCTGTGGGCACAGGAGCACCCGCGCCGCAGGGCCAGGATGCCTCTATAGAGGAAAGGCACACTTATGACCGACATCGCCCAACTGACAAAAGTGCTTCGCCGTCCACTGATAACGGAGAAGTCTCTTCGCCTGCAGGAGCAGGGGCGCTATTCCTTTGAAGTCGATCCCACGGCCAACAAAGGGGTGGTAAAGCAGGCGGTGGAGCGCCTGTTCGGAGTAGATGTGGTGCAAGTTAACATTATCCGCGTGAAGGGAAAGCGCAAGCGCTTCGGCCCGCGTTGGGTGCAGAGGCCCGGCTACAAAAAGGCCATCGTTACCTTGAAGCCCGGTCAAAAGATTCCTATTCTGGAAGGCTAACTATGGGGCTAAAGACTTTCAAGCCCGTTACCCCCGGACTGCGAGGGGCCGTCCTTCCCGACTACTCGGAGATTACCGAAGAGGAGCCGGAGAAGTCTCTGCTCGAGCCGCTAAAAAAGAGCGGTGGGCGAAATAACCAGGGGCGTGTTACCACGCGCCATCGCGGTGGCGGACACAAGCGCATGTATCGGTGTATTGACTTCAAGCGCTATGACCGCCTCAATGAGCCGGCTAGGGTCGTTGCCATTGCATACGACCCTAATCGCACGGCACGCCTGGCCCTGCTACAATACTCAGATGGTGAACGACGCTACATTCTTTGGCCCCTGGGCGTCAAGGTAGGGGACACTGTAGCGGCTGGCCCCGATGTGGAAGTAAAGCCGGGGAACGCCCTCCCGCTACGCCTTATCCCTGTGGGCAGCATGGTGCATAACATAGAGTTGCAACCGGGAAAAGGCGGGCAGATTGTGCGCAGCGCCGGAGGGGCGGCGCAAATTCTGGCCCGGGAAGAGCGCTACACCCTAGTGCGCCTACCCTCTGGAGAGGTGCGGCGCATCCTGGGCGATTGCTACGCCACCATTGGGCAGGTGGGCAATGTGGAGCACCAGAATGTAAGCCTGGGTAAGGCAGGGCGGCGCCGGTGGAAGGGATGGCGCCCTGAGGTGCGTGGCAAAGCCATGAGCCCCCGAGACCACCCTCACGGTGGCGGCGAGGGGCGTAACCCCATCGGCTTGAAGGGGCCCAAGACCAAGTGGGGCAAACAGGCCCTGGGGGTGAAGACCCGCCGAAACAAGAAGACGGATAAGTTCATCGTGAAGCGGAGAAGGATAGGATATGGGGCGCTCGGCTAAGAAGGGGCCTTTCGTAGACCCCAAACTGCTGAAGCGGGTGCAGACGGCCCGCAAAAGCGGAGAGAAGGTTGTTATCAAAACCTGGTCCCGTGCGTCTATGATCCTACCGGAAATGGTGGGCCTAACCATCGCTGTGCACGATGGGCGCCGCCATATCCCCGTTTACATAACGGAAAACATGGTGGGGCATCGCCTGGGTGAGTTTGCTCCCACCCGCACCTTCCGTGGACATTCGGCGCGGGCAGAGAAGACCACCGGTGTAACGAAGACCGCTCCCGGCCCCGCTGCCAGCGCTTCCTAAAGAGTGAGACGCTATGCCTGTGCGTGCAGTAAGTAAGAACTACGGCCAATCCCCCAAGAAGGTGCGCCGTGTGCTCGGCCTCATCCGAGGGAAGAGGGTTACCGAGGCGCAGGCTATCCTGCGCTTCATCCCAAGCCCCTCGGCCAGGGCTGTTCTGAAGACCCTGGAATCGGCCATAGCCAACGCCGAGCACAACCAGAGCATGGTGGCCGACGACCTGCGCATTGTAGCGGCCTATGCCGACGACGGCCCCCGTCTGAAGCGGGCGCGCCCTCAGGCCCGAGGGCGCATTAACCCTATCCTGAAGCGCACCTGCCATATCACCATAGAGGTGGACGAGGAGGCAACAGGTGGGCCATAAAACACATCCGATAGGCTTTCGCCTAGGGGTGGGCCTGGGCCAGACCCTGATACGAGACTGGCAGACCCACTGGTTCGCCCCCAAAGGCACCCCTTATCGCCAGCGCCTGCAGGAAGACTTGCGTATCCGCCACGCCATCGCTGCATCCTATGGGCGCGATGCGGCCATCAGCAAGGTGGAAATTGAGCGGGACCCCCAGCAGGTGCGGGTAACCATTCACACAGCACGCCCGGGCGTGGTGATCGGGCGGGACGGCAAGCGGGTGCGGGACCTGGGCAAGGCTCTGGAAGCCCTTACCTCTCAACGGGTTAAAGTGGATGTGAAGGAGATTGAGAAGCCAGAACTAGAAGCCATCCTGGTAGCGCGCAGTGTCGCCGAGCAGTTGGAGAAACGGGTAGGCCACCGTCGGGCCATGCTCCAGGCGGCCACCCGAAGCCTGCAGGCCGGTGCCAAGGGGGTGAAAATTGCGGTGGCCGGCCGCCTGGGCGGGGCGGAAATTGCACGGCGGGAAAAGGTTATGATGGGGCGGCTCCCCCTGCATACCATACGGGCCGATGTGGATTTTGCAGTGGCAGAAGCGCTAACCGTGATGGGGCGTATCGGTGTGAAAGTGTGGATTTACAGGGGGGATATGCTCCCACCCAGCCTCGCAGAGGCTGAAGTTACTCCAGAAGAGGCCAGGCCTATCCAGGTAACCATCCCTGCAGAGGCCGGACAACCCGTTGAAGGGGTAGAGTAAATGCTCCAACCCAAGCGCGTGAAATACCGCAAAGCCCACCGCGGACGGCGTAAAGGGGTATCCACCGGAGCCACCACCCTGGAGTTCGGTGAGTGGGGCCTCAAAGCACTGGAACCTTGCTGGCTCACCGCTCGCCAGATTGAGGCCGCCCGCCGTGCTATCTCCCGCCACCTAAAACGGGCCGGCCAGGTGTGGATTCGAGTCTTCCCCGACAAGCCTGTCAGCAAGAAGCCCCTAGAGACCCGCATGGGTGGGGGCAAGGGGGCCGTAGAGCATTGGGTGGCCGTGGTTAAGAGGGGTCGCATCCTCTTTGAGGTGGGGGGGTTGCCCCAAGACCTGGCCCTGGAGGCCTTGCGCCAAGCGGCCGACAAACTCCCCATCCCGGTCAAGGTTGTGCACCGCTCCAACTTCCTGGAGGCCCCGGCTGGAGAAGCGGAGGGGTAGGAATGCCATTCATGCGCCTGGATGAAATCCGCACCAAACCCACCGAGGAACTCCAGAAGGAGATCCAGGGCCTCTACAGGGAACTGGCCAACTTGCGGTGGAGGTGGCACACCCGGCAACTGGAGAACTATCAGGAGATCAAACGCATTCGAAAAACCATCGCCCGTGTCCTCACAGTCCTACGGGAGCGGGAACTGGGGATAACCAATGCCGCATCATAAGGAATATATCGGTAGGGTCATTAGCACCAGAATGCAGAAGACAGTGGTAGTGGCCGTTGAGTGGGTGCAGCATCACCCTCTCTACAAGAAGGCCATGCGTCGCGTTACCAAACTTTACGCCCACGACCCTCGTCAGGTGTGCCGCATGGGCGACACCGTTCGGGTGGTGGGTGTGCGTCCCCTGTCAAAGACCAAGCGCTGGCTGGTGAAAGAGGTTATCGCCCGTGGAGAGATGCCCGAGGTGGCCCCCCAGGCTGTGGGGCAAGAGATAGAGGAGGCTCTGGAACCCCCCACCCCGACGCCCCCTCAACAGCCCCCGTCTTCCCAGCAAGGAGGGAGCCAGCCGTGATCCAGCGCTACACCCGCCTGCTAGTCGCCGATAACTCCGGTGCAAAGGTCATCATGTGCATAAATATCCCTGGGTATGGTTACCGGCGTTACGCCCAGTTAGGGGATGTTATCATCGCCTCCGTCAAAGAGGCGATACCCAACGCCCCTGACCCCGTCAAAGAGGGGAAGGTGGTAAGGGCAGTAGTTGTGCGCCAAAGCCACCCCTACCGGCGCCCCGACGGGACATTTGTGCGCTTTGACGACAACGCAGCGGTTATCCTGGGGGATGGGAAGAACCCCCTGGGGAGCCGTGTGCTGGGGCCAGTGGCCCGAGAACTGCGGGAGAGGGCCTTCACCCGCATCCTCTCCCTTGCCCCTGAAGTGGTATAGCGTGCAAGGGGATTCAAGGATATGGCTCAGAAGATACGCAAAGGCGACACCGTTATGGTGATGGTGGGCAAGGATCGCGGAAAGACGGGGCGCGTCCAGCGCGTCTTCCCCAAGGAGCAGAGGGTTCTGGTTGAAGGGGTGAATATCTTGAAGCGCCATCTGCGTCCACGCCCCGGCGTGCGCCAGGCTGGGATTGTGGCCCTTGAAGCCCCCGTTCACTGGTCAAAAGTGCGCCTGGTCTGTCCCCATTGCCAGAAGCCTGTGCGGGTAGGGTTTCGCGTCTTGGAAGACGGGCGTAAAGTGAGGGTATGCAAGAGATGCAACGAGACGATAGAGACCAGCCAGTAACCCTCCACGGGCAGGAGACCCCTCAACCTGCCCAGAGACAGCGCCGCGCCTCCCGTCCACCCCCGGCCGAGGAGCCGACGCCGGAAACCCCTTCTGCCCCGACCAGGCGTCGGCGCGGTGGAGAAGAGACACGGCCCAAAGGGGGCCAGGGGCCAAAGCCTGAAGGCTCCCCCGCTGTCCAAGAGAGCCGCTCCCAGCCGAAGAAGCCCGCCACCGAGGAGCCCACCACTCCCACCCTACAGGGAAGGGTCGTTCCGACGCTCCTGCGCCGCTACAGGGAAGAGGTAGTGCCAACCCTGATGCGGGAGTTCAGTTACCATAATCCTTTGCAGGCCCCTAGGGTGAGCAAAGTGGTGCTCAACATCGGCCTGGGCGAGGCGGTTACAAACCCCAAGGCCGTAGAGGCTGCTGTCCGAGACCTCTCACTCATTTCGGGCCAGAAGCCTGTGGTAACAAAGGCCAAGAAGGCCATAGCCTCTTTCAAGGTGCGCCGAGGACAGCCGGTGGGGGTTATGTGCACCCTGCGAGGCGACCGCATGTATTTCTTCCTAGAGAAGTTGTTCTTCGCATCCCTCCCCCGTATCCGCGACTTCCGGGGAACGCCCCGCAACGCTTTTGACGGGCGAGGGAACTATTCCCTGGGGATCGCGGAGCAGATTATTTTCCCAGAGATAGAATATGGACAGATAGACCGCTTGCGCGGCCTACAGGTAAATATCTGCACCACGGCCCGCTCCGACCGAGAGGGAGCCCGTCTGCTGGAACTCCTGGGCATGCCCTTCGCACGAGAGCGCACAGCGGGCGGTGTTGCATAATAGAAGTAAGGAGCCAATAAAGGTATGGCACGTAAAGCCATGATCGCCAAAGCCCTGCGCCCGCCCAAGTTCGCGGTGCGCAAGCGCAACCGGTGCTCTCTGTGCGGGAGGCCTAGGGCCTACATACGCCACTTCGGCTTGTGTCGCATCTGTTTCCGCACCCTCGCCCTGCGGGGGGAACTCCCCGGGGTGCGGAAGGCCAGTTGGTAGGAAAGGGCCATGTTGACAGACCCTATCGCTGACATGCTTACCCGTATCCGTAATGCCTGTGCTGTGGGGAAGGAGGAGGTGCTCGTTCCATTTTCCCGTCTGAAGCGGGAAATAGCGCGGGTATTGAAGGAGCAGGGCCTAATCCTCGGCTATGAAGAGGTGCAGGACGGGACCAGGAAGGCGTTGAAAATCCTCCTGGCCTACACACCCGATAAGGAACCACTGATTCACGGCATCAAGCGGGTCAGCAAACCCGGCCTGCGAATCTATGTGGGTAAGGACGGCATCCCACGCTCCCGAGGACGTTTGGGGGTGGCTATCCTTACCACTCCCCAGGGTGTGCTGGCCGGACACGAGGCGCGCCGCCGGGGGATCGGTGGCGAAGTCTTGTGTATCGTGTGGTAGGGGGAAGCATGTCTCGTATCGGACGCCGCCCCATACCCATACCGAGTGGGGTCCAGGTTACTGTAGAACCTGGAAACCGTGTATCCGTGAAAGGGCCCCTGGGGAGCCTTACCCAGACCTTCTCCCCCAGCCTCACCATTCGGGTGCAGGACAGGGCTGTGGTAGTGGAACGCTCCTCCGACGAGGGCCGAGACCGCGCCCTTCACGGTCTGGCCCGCGCCCTTCTACAGAATATGGTGGTTGGGGTTACCCAGGGCTACCAGAAGGTGCTAGAGGTTACGGGTGTGGGCTACAGGGCCGAACTGCGTGGCAACACCCTCGTCCTTCAGGTGGGCATGGCCTACCGCCCCGAGGTGGAAGCACCCCCTGGGGTAAAACTAGCCGTGGAGGGGGGCAACCGCATCATCGTTTCGGGCGCCGACAAGCAGGCTGTGGGGCAAGTAGCCGCACACATTCGGGCTATCCGTCCTGCAGACCCTTACAAAGGCAAGGGCATCCGCTACGCCGGCGAGGCCATCACCTTGAAACCCGGAAAGAAAGCCGCTAAGAAGTAGTCAGGGAAAAGGTATGAACACGGTAGCAACGCGCACCAAGTGGCCTATCCCGATCAAATGGAAGACGCCCAGACTGCGGCGCATTCGCCGTCATTTGCGTATCCGTAAAAGGGTGCGCGGCACCCCTACCCGCCCTCGCCTGGCCGTCTTTCGTAGTAACCAGCATATCTATGCGCAGATTATTGACGACACCCGTGGGCACACCCTGGCCTCTGCTTCAGACCTAGACCCGGAGGTGCGCGACCTCTGCGTAGGCAAACGGAAGACGGAGCGGGCTACCCTGGTGGGGCGCCTGCTTGCCCAGAGGGCCAAATCCGCTGGGATAGAGAGGGTGGTCTTTGACAGGGGGGGCTTCCGCTACCATGGACGGGTGAAAGCCCTGGCCGATGCCGCCCGGGAAGGAGGTCTCCAGTTCTAATGGCATCTCCCTATGAGCGTGCACCTAAAGTGAAAGCCGAAGACCTCCCTGGCGCCAACCTCCAGGACAAGGTCATTATGATTCGCCGAGTTGCCAAGGTTACGGCCGGGGGCAAGCACTTGCGTTTCAACGCCTTGGTCGTAGTAGGTGATGGGCAAGGGCATGTGGGAATTGGCCTGGGCAAGGCCGACGCCGTGCCCGACGCGGTGCGTAAGGGCCAGTCCATCGCCCGGCGTAACCTAATTAGGGTGCCTATGGCCGGTTCTACCATCCCCCATGAGGTTATCGCCAAGTTTGACGCCTCCAAGGTAATGTTGCGCCCGGCTGTGCCTGGCACGGGCGTTGTGGCAGGGGCCACGGTGCGGGCGGTGGTGGAAGCGGCTGGTATCCGCGACATCCTGACCAAGGCCCTGGGCAACACCAACCCTGTAAACCTCGCCAAAGCCACTATGGATGCCCTGGCCTCGCTACGAAGCCCCGAAGAGGAGTCGGCCAAACGAGAGGCCGTGAAGACCTCTCCAACGGCCGCGTAGCAGGGGAAGATATGGCCACTGTATTGCGTATCACCCTGGTGCGGAGCCCTATAGGCTCTAAGGCTTACCAGAAAGAGACCCTGAAGGCACTGGGGCTCAGGAGGGTGTCCCAAAGCGTGTTGCGTGAGGACTCCCCCTCTCTGCAGGGAATGCTCCGCACCGTTAGCCATCTAGTGCATGTAGAGGAGGTGCAGGAGGTGGCCTCCTCGTCGTCTGCACCCACATTGAGAGAGGGATAGTAGTATGGTGAAGTTGCACGA
>JBKBKV010000039.1:0-17748 GCA_046294495.1 Dehalococcoidia bacterium
GGGGCCTACTGGTCGTTGACGGGCAACGCCAGCACCACTGGGGCCAACTTCCTGGGCACAACCAGGCGTTGGAGATAAGGGTGAACAATGCCCGTGCCCTGCGGGTGGTGCCTGGGAGCACCCCCAACCTGATAGGGGGTATAACATGGCCCAACCGGGTAACGGACGCCTACGGCGCCATTGGTGGTGGTGCCAACAACCAGGCGGGCAACGCCGATACTGACCCTTCCAATGCCCTTTTTGCCACCGTGGGCGGTGGTGGTAGCAACACCGCCAGCGGCGGGGGGCCACCGTCCCAGGGGGCGCTGGCAACCAGGCAACGGGGGACTATTCCTTCGCCGCAGGGCGGCGCGCCCACGCCCACCACAACGGCTCCTTCGTTATGAAGGACGGTGTGGACGACGAGGTGATGTCGGCAGCAGCGCAACGCCACGGTGGAGGAGCGTCTGGCCTACCTGGAGGGGCTGGTGGCTATCCTGATAGCGAGCCGCCAGCAACCCTAGGCCTGCCTCTCCCGCCCTTCTCTATCCGGGGGTTGGGGGGTGTTTACGGAGGGGGTGTGGCCCTTGCTCCAGGCTTCTATTCCCTCTTCCAGGGTCATCCACCCCAGGAGGGCGCACTTGATGCGCACGGGGAACTTGCTGACGCCCCGTAGGGCCTCTAGGTCTCCCAGCGCCTCCAGTTCCTGGGGTGGGAGGGGTTTCCCCTGTAGCATCTCCCGCACCCGGCGGGAGATGTGTAGGGCCTCTTCCAGGGTCTTGCCCTTGAGGAGTTCCCCCATCATAGAGGCGGAGGCGGTGGAGATAGAGCACCCCCGTCCCTGGACGCCTATCTGGGCGATGCGTCGATCCTCCAGGCGCACCTGCACAGCCACCTCATCCCCACAGAAGGGGTTCTGCCCCTCGCTGGCGATGTCGGGATTGGCCACAGGGGCACGGTTGCGGGGGCTTCTGTAGTGGTCCAGGATGACCTCCCGGTAGAGTTCGTCCAGTTCGTCTAATGGGAAGGCGGGGGAGGTGTCCTGGGACATGGCTAGCGCTTGGCCCCAGTGCGCGTGAAGAAGTGGACGGCCTTGCGCAGGGCCTCTATAAGGGCGTCCACCTCTTCCAGGGTGTTGTAGAGGTAGAAACTGGCGCGGGCCGTGGCCACTACCCCCAGGCTCCGCACCAGGGGCATGGCGCAGTGGTGCCCTGCGCGTATAGCGATGCCTTGCCTATCCAGGAAGGTGCCCAGGTCGTGGGGGTGTATCTGGGGGTGGCAGAAGGAGATGACCCCACCTCGCTGTTGGGCCAGAGGGGGTCCGAAGACTTGCACCTCCTCCAGTTCGGCGAATCGCTTCAGGGCGTAGCGAGTGAGGGCGAGTTCGTGCTGGCGAACGGCGTCCATGCCCACGGCCCTGAGGTAGTCAATGGCCACGCCGAAGGCGATGGCATCGGCGATGTTGGGGGTGCCCGCCTCGTAGCGGAAGGGATAGGACTTCCAGGTGGCCCGCTCGTAGGACACCTCCCGCACCATCTCCCCTCCTGTCAGGAAAGGCCCCATCTCCTCCAGCACCTCGGGCTTTCCGTAGAGGACGCCAATGCCCGTAGGCCCCAGCATCTTGTGGGCGGAGAAGGCGAGGAAGTCGCAGTCCAGGGCCTGCACATCCACAGGCATATTGGGGACGCTCTGGGCACCGTCCACCAGCACGCGAGCGCCAATGCTATGGGCCAAGCGGGCCACCTCGTCCACCGGCACAATGCTCCCCAGCACATTGGACATATGGGTGATGGCCACAAGGCGCGTCCTTGGCGTAAGCATACTACGGAGGGCTTCCATATCCAGGAGGCCCTCCGTAGTTATGGGGATAATACGCAGGATAGCGCCGGTCTCGGCACACACCATTTGCCAGGGCACCAGGTTAGAGTGGTGCTCCATAGCGCTGGTGAGCACTTCGTCTCCTGCCTTCAGGTGGTGGCGTGCCCAGGCGAAGGCTACCAGGTTGATGGCCTCGGTGGTGTTGCGCGTCCAGACGATGCACTCCAGGGAGGGGGCATGGATAAAGTCGGCCACCTTCTGGCGTGCCTCTTCAAAGCGCTGGGTGGCCTCCTCCCCCAGGGTATGGACGGCGCGGTGGACATTGGCGTTGTAGCCCTCGTAGTAGGCTACTAAGGCCTCAATGACCTGGCGGGGCTTCTGGGATGTGGCGGCGTTGTCTAGGTAGACCAAAGGCTTGCCGTGCACCTTCCTGTGGAGCACTGGGAAGTCTTGGCGCAGGATGTAGACATCCAGCATATCCCCTTCCTCCTCTTATTCTGGAAGGGCCACCTCTATCTTACCCCCCTGGACACGGGTCTTGAAAGTCAGGATGGGACGCACCGCAGGGAGGGCTAGCACCGCTCCGCTGCGCACATCAAAGCGGGCGCCGTGGCGGGGGCACTCTATGGCGTAGCCGAAGAGCACCCCCTCCCCAAGGGGGCCGCCGTCGTGAGTGCAGAGGTTCTGCACAGCAAAGAACTCCCCGTTCACATTGCATAGTGCCAGGGACCTATCCCCAGCCTGCACGACTCGCGTTGTTCCAGGGGGGATGTCTCCAACAGAGGCTACGGCTATCCAGCGTTCGGCCATACGCTACCTCTTGACAGGGGACGAAGGGGATGCCTCCATTTTTCTGTGGATCCACGCCCAGATGCGCTCCCGTAGCCAGGGGGCAGGGATGCGCTGGGCCAGGGGGTCAAAGAACCCCTCCACCAGCAGGCGTTGGGCCTCCGGGAGGGTAATGCCCCGGCTCTGCAGGTAGAAAAGGTGCTCCTCGTCCACTGGGCCGACGGCTGCAGCGTGGGAGCATCGCAAGTCGTCCGCCTCAATCTCCAGGACGGGGATGGAGTCGGCCTTGGGGCGCCCGCCCAGCAGGAGGTTCTTGTTGGTCTGGAAGGCATCGGTCTTCACCGCCCCACGACGCACCTTCACCGTCCCGTAGTAGATGGACCGTGCCCTGTCCTTCAGGGCAGCCTTATATAGCAGGTCGCTGGTGGTATGTGGGGAGTGGTGGTCCTGGAGGGTTACCTGGTCAAACACCTGGGTGCCGTCTCCGAAGAGGAGGCCCAGCAGGTCGGAACGGCTCCCCTGCCCCTCCAGGTGGTTCTCCAGGATGGTCTTCACGAAACGGCTCCCGAAATGAACCTGGTAGGTAAGAAGGGTGGCATCCCGTCCCAGGATGCGGCTCCGCTGGAGGGCCAGGAAGAGGGCCTGTGCTCCCAGGGCCTGGACGCCCGTGTAGCGCACCTGGGTGGCCCCCTCCAGGAGTAGTTCCACAATGGGGAGCGCAAAGGCTGGCCCCTCCCCTTCCTGCCAGTAGTCCTCCACGATGGTGGCGGAGGCGCCTTCCTCTGCCACCACCAGGGTGTGGGGGAATAGGGCGCCCTGGGCACGCCCCAGAATGTGCACCAGATGGATGGGTTGTTCCACCTGGGCGTTGCGAGGCAGATACACCAGCATCCCCCCGTTGCGGAAGGCGGCTGCCATGGCGGTGAAGCGGTTTTCGGCGGGGTGGATGGCCTTAGCCAGGTAGGTCTGAACCAGGCTAGGACGCTTATGCAAGGCCTCTTGGAGGGGGAGCACCACCACGCCTGTCTTCTCCAGGTCGGGGGCGATGCC
This sequence comes from Dehalococcoidia bacterium, assembly GCA_046294495.1. Taxonomy (GTDB): domain Bacteria; phylum Chloroflexota; class Dehalococcoidia; order Lucifugimonadales; family HRBIN23; genus HRBIN23. Next base: position 3,637 of record JBKBKV010000039.1, read on the forward strand.
GTGGCGGAGCGTCAGCCCATCGGCCTGCACCACCAATGCCCCGTATTCCCGCTGGGGACGCAGGAGCCGGCGGGCGCCGCCTATGCGTGGGCGGTGCGCCTTACCGCCATTGGGCTGGAAGGTGTCGTAAGGCAGGGAGGCCACATCGCTCCGGCGCCACCACTCGTGGCTAGGCGGTGGGAAGGGGGTCTGACAGTAGGCGTGGAAAGCGTCCAGGCGGGCCTGAAGGGCCCAAGGCGGCTCCCTCCAACTTGCCGAGAGGCGTCGCGCCTCCTCTTCCCTAAGGCAAGAGGCGGGGCGTTCTGTAAGGGCGGTATCGCTCATACGGGATATGCTCCTTTTTCAGGGCTTGCCGTGGGAGAGGCTAGCCTACAGCCCCGGACAGTTGCAGTTCAATGAGGCGGTTCATCTCCACAGCGTATTCCATGGGCAGGGTCTTGGTGAAAGGCTCGATGAAGCCGTTTACCACCATAGCCATAGCCTCGGTCTCGGTGAGGCCCCGGCTCATCAGGTAGAAGAGTTGGTCTTCGCTAATCTTGGACACTGTGGCCTCGTGGCCGATGGAGACCTCCTCCTCTTCCACCTCAATATAGGGGTAGGTATCGGAGCGGGAGAGGGGGTCGAGGATAAGGGCGTCGCACCGCACCATAGACTTGGCTCCCTTAGCCCCCTCGTGGATTTTCAGGAGGCCCCTGTAGGAGGTGCGCCCCCCACCTTTGGAGATGGACTTGCTGATGATGGTGGAGGAGGTGTAGGGGGCCACATGGATGGCCTTGCCGCCGGCATCCTGGTGCTGGCCGGCGTTGGCGAAGGCCACCGAGAGGATGTCTCCCTTCGCTCCTCTCCCCATCAGGAACACAGAGGGGTATTTCATGGTAACTTTGGAGCCCAGGTTGGCATCCACCCACTCCACGATGGCGTCTTCGTAGGCCACGGCGCGCTTGGTAACAAGGTTATACACATTTAGCGACCAGTTCTGGATGGTGGTGTAACGCAGGCGAGCGCCTTTCATGGCGATGAGTTCCACTACAGCGCTGTGGAGGGAGTCTTTGGAGTAAACAGGTGCAGTGCACCCCTCCACATAGTGGACGAAGGAGCCTTCATCGGCGATGATAAGGGTGCGCTCGAACTGCCCCATAGCCTCGGCGTTTATGCGGAAGTAGGCCTGGAGGGGGATCTCCACCTTCACCCCCGGTGGCACATAGATAAAGGAGCCACCGCTCCACACGGCGCTGTTGAGGGCGGCGAACTTGTTGTCGGCTGGGGGGATAACGGTGCCGAAGAAGCGGCGCACTAGGTCGGGGTGCTCCCGCACCGCCGTGTCGGTGTCCACAAAGATAACGCCCTTCTTCTTCAGGTCCTCCCGCAGGGAGTGGTAGACCACCTCCGACTCGTATTGGGCGCCCACTCCTGCCAGGAACTTGCGCTCCGCTTCGGGGATGCCGAGGCGGTCAAAGGTCTTTTTGATGTATTCGGGCACCTCTTCCCATGTGTGCCCCTGACGCTCCGTGGGCTTCACATAGTAATGGATTTCGTGAAAGTTGATGTCCGACAGGTCGGCTCCCCAGGTAGGCATAGGCTTCTGTAGGAAAATCTCCAGGGAGCGGAGGCGGAACTCCCGCATCCATTGGGGTTCTCCCTTCATGTCGGAGATCTCTTCCACCACCCGGCGGGAGAGGCCTGGCTTAGCCTTGTAGACATACTGCTCCGGGTCTCGGAAGCCGTATTTGTAAGGCCCCAATTCCACCTTGGGGCGTGCAGTTGTCATAACGCTCTCCTTTCTATTCTATGCCTGGGAGTGGGCCTCCTGGGCTATCCACTCGTAGCCCCTTGCCTCCAGTTCCTCAGCCAGTTGGGGCCCGCCGGAGCGGACGATACGCCCGTCCACCAAGATATGGACCAAGTGGGGGCGCACATAGCGCAGGATGCGCTGGTAGTGGGTAATCATCAGGATAGCATTGGCGGGGGAGGCGAAGGTGTTGATGCCATCGGCCACCACCTTCAGGGCATCAATGTCCAGGCCCGAGTCGGTCTCGTCCAGCACGGCCACCAGAGGCTGCAAAACGGTAAGTTGGAGGATTTCTGCCCGTTTCTTTTCGCCCCCAGAAAACCCCTCGTTGACATACCGCTGAAGGAAAGTTTCGTCTACCTTCAGGAGGGTAGCCTGTTCCCGGATGCGTCGGCGGAAGGGGACAACGGGGAGGTCCTGGCCGCGGATGGCCTTGCCGGCGGTGCGGAGAAGGTTGAACAGGGTAACGCCTGGCACCGCCACGGGATACTGGAAGGCCAGGAAGAGGCCCTTACGAGCGCGCTCGTCCGGGGTGGCAGAGGTGATGTCCTCCCCCTTGAGGAGGATGCGCCCTGCAGTAACCTGGTATTTGGGGTGGCCCATAATGGCGTAGGCCAGGGTGCTCTTGCCTGAGCCGTTGGGGCCCATAAGGGCGTGCACCTGGCCAGGGTAGAGGGAGAGGTCTACCCCCTTCAGAATTTCTTTCCCTTCTACAGCGACGCGCAGGCCTTCTACCTGCAAGAGGGGCTGGGTTTGCGTGGTCATGCTTTCCATCCGTTTGTTATATTTGCAGATAACCTAAGTCAACATTACCACGCCCCTTCCCTTCTGTCAAGGGCTTGTGCTAAGTCGGTGCGAGTGGAATATAGGGGGGTGGTCGTCTCTTTGGGGCCTGGCCTTGCACCTTTCAGGCTTGGGAGGCCCTTGCGTGGGGGGCGTGTATAGGGGACGATAAGGAGAGCAGGCCCCGAGGGGCGCTGTTCAGCGAAGGAGGCCCAGATGCGCGGAGGCTGGCTGTTCCTGCTCGGTATTCTGATGGTGCTGGTCGGATTGCTACTGGCGTCGGGTTTCACGGCGCGCCTCGTGGAGTTGCTTCTGAAACTCATAGGGATCGTGCTAATAGGGGTTGGGGTGGTGGCGGCTGCCGTGGGGCTGTGGGGTGTGGTAACCCGTCGGGGGTAGATGGCCTATGCCTCGGCTATGCTATCCCGGCGGCGTGGGCCTGGATATCGGCGTGGTATGAGGAGCGCACCAGAGGCCCCGCCGCCACATGCTGGAAACCCAGGCGCAAGCCATCCTCATGCATCTGAGCGAACTCGCTGGGGTGATAGAAGCGTGCGATGGGGTAGTGGACGGGGGAAGGGCGCAGGTATTGGCCGATGGTCAGGAGGGCGCACCCCACACTACGCAGGTCGCGCATGGTCTGCAGGACCTCCTCATAGGTCTCCCCAAGCCCCACCATCATCCCCGACTTGGTAATGCATTGGGGCCAGCGTTTCTTGGCCTCCTCTAGCAGGCGCAGGCTACGGTCGTAGTCCCCCTTGGGGCGCACCCTGCGGAAGATGCGTCGCACCGTCTCAATATTGTGGTTCAGCACATCGGGGCGGGCATCCAGCACCACCTGTAGGGCGTCCCAGTTGGCGCAAAAATCTGGTATCAGCACCTCCACTTTGCAAGAGGGCACTGCCTGGCGCACCTGGCGGATGCATTCGGCGAAGATACCTGCCCCCCCATCTGGCAGGTCATCTCGGTTTACGGAGGTGATGACGCAGTATTTCAGGTCCAGTCGCTGGACGGTGGCAGCCAGGCGGTAAGGCTCGGCCGTGTCGAGGCCCTGGGGACGGCCTGTCTTAACGGCGCAGTAGTGGCATCGGCGAGTGCATAGGTCGCCCAGGATCATAAAGGTGGCGGTGCGCCGTTCCCAGCATTCGCCGATGTTGGGGCAGTGGGCCTCTTCACAGACGGTGTGGAGGGCGTTGCCCCGCAATAAGGAGCGCACCTCCAGGAAGTTGGGCCCCCCGGGGAAACGCACCTTGAACCATTCAGGGAGTCGGCGCTCTGTTGTGGCGGTCATCTTCAGGCCTATGATAACATAGGAGGCTCTTGCTGTGGGTGAGAGGCACTATGGACAGCCCGTGTCCCTTCCAGGGATGGTGGGGTCAGGGGGCTTTCTCTCATTTGTGGACGCCCATCTGCACCTGCTGGCCCTAGCCTCCCGCCTGGTGGGGGTTGAGGTGGCTCCGCCCGCTGTCGTGAGCCTCCCCGCCCTGCAGGAGCGCTTGCGTCAGTTCGCCCAAAATATCCCACCCGGCCAGTGGCTCCGCGGTTGGGGCTACGACGAGTTTGTGCTAGGACGCCACCCTGATCGCTACGACCTTGACGCCGCCACACCAAATCATCCTGTGCGCCTGGTGCACCGCTCAGGGCACGCCTCTGTGTTGAACTCGTTGGCCCTGCGCCTGGCAGGCATCTCGCGCTTCACCGATGACCCCCCGTATGGGTTGGTGGAGCGAGACCTGGAGGGGGAGCCAACAGGCCTCTTCTTGGGGCTTGAGGACTGGCTGGAGGGGCGCCTGCCCCCTATCCCACCGCACCAGATAGAGGAGGGCCTTCGCCAGGCCAACGCTCTGCTGATGTCTAAGGGTATAACCCTGGTGCACGACGCCACGGCCGCCAACGACCTGGAACGCTTCTCCTTGCTCCTGCAGGCTCGGCGAAGGGGGATCCTCACCCTTGCGCTAGTCTTCATGCCGGGCATCGCCCACCTGGAGGCCTTCGTTCGTGAGGGGCTGCTCCCCGGCAGGTATGTGGATGGGATATGGATAGGACAGAGCAAGGTGCTTATAACTCCATCTACGGGCGGGCGTCTCCCCAGTGTGGCGGAGGTGGTGGAGCAGGTGCGGTGGGCTATGGGTTTAGGTTGGGCGGTGGCCATCCACGCTGTGGAGAAGGAGGCGTTAGCGGTGGCCACCCAGGCCCTGCGCCTAGCCGGCCCTCCCCCGGGACGCCAGCCCCATCGCATAGAGCACGCCTCAGAATGCCCCCCCTCCCTTGTAGAGGCTATAAAGGCATCGGGGGCTTGGGTGGTAACCAATCCCCTCTTCCTCTATTACTCGGGGCCTAGATATCTGGCTACCACGCCGGCGGAGAGGTTGCCTTACCTTTATCCCTTGCGCTCCTTGTGGAGCGCGGGGGTGTGCCTGGCCTTCGGCTCCGATGCCCCGGTAACCCTCCCCGACCCCGCTCTGGGCGTCCAGGCAGCGGTGGAGCGCAAGGACTACGATGGTATACCCATAAACGCCAAGGAGGGCATTCCCCTGGAGGCGGCCCTCTGGGCACACACCAGTGGGGGGTGGAGGGCTGCGGGTCTGGAGGGGCCTGACACGGCCCAACCCACGAGAAGGGGGGGTTGAAATGGACATCGTGGTCATCGGGGGTGGGTGCTACGGCACCTACCACGCTGGGCAACTGCTGAAGGCGTGCCAGGCGGGGAGGCTACAGGGACGCATAATCGTGGTGGACCGCAACCCGGCGTGTCTGGCGGTGCGCAGGCTGGGGGGCAACCCCTGCTTCGCCTTGGCCTGCCAGGACTGGGAGGAGTTCCTGCGCCCCTGGCTGTGGGACCCGCCCCCCGATGCCCACCTGGTGCCGGCCCCCTTCACGCCTCACCTGGCCTTTCGGTGGCTCCTGTGGGCCGTGCAGGAGGCCCTGGGGCGTGGGGTTGTGGTCTCCCCTGAGCCTTCGCGCTTGCGCCCCTCGTTACCATTCCTGCACCACGCCCCCGATGGGCAGACCTACATCTCCTACGCCACCTGGCTCTGTCCCGTTACATGTATTGAGCCGGCGGTGTGCCCCCACACCCGCGGCCCCAGGGAGTGGAGTCTGGCCCCCGCTCTGGAGGCCTTTGCCCGCTCACAGGAGGGGCTTACCCATTGCGTTGTCTTCCCAGTGCGCCACTTGGTATACGGCATTGCCAGCATACCCGCCATTCTCTTTCCCCGGACGCGGGATACCCTGGTGCGCCATTTCCAACAAATGGGCCGTCTGCGGGGCCTGGTGGCTACCGTCTCTCACTGCCATGGGGTAATGGGTGTCCTGCGGGCCGAAAGGGAGGGGGCCTAAACGGGGAAGGCTAGGTATCGGTCGCCTGTGTCGGGGAGGATGGTAACCACGCGCTTACCAGGTCCCAAGGTCTGGGCTACTCTTAGGGCGGCGAACACATTGGCTCCTGAGGAGACGCCTACCAGAAGCCCCTCCTCCCGTGCCAGCCGTCCCATACTGCGAATGGCGTCTTCATCGGTTACCGCGATGACCTCGTGGATAAGGCTTCTGTCCAGCAAGGGGGGAATAAAGTCGGGGCCGAGGCCGGGGATGCCGTGGTCGCCCGCACGTCCTTTGGAGAGGAGGGGGGAGCGCGCTGGCTCCACCGCCACCAAGCGGACGGACGGGGTGTGGTCCCGTAGATACTGGCCTACGCCAGTGAAGGTGGCACCGGTCCCGATGCCTGCCACAAAGGCGTCCACCCGTCCCTCTAATGCGTGAAGGATCTCAGGGCCTGTGCCTTCCCGGTGGGCACGCACCGCCGCAGGGTTCTGGAACTGGCGCAAAAGGAAGTAGCCGTGGCGCTCGGCCAACTGGGCCGCAACGCGTTGGGCACCGCTCATCCCTTCACCCCCCGCTGTCAGGCGGATCTCGGCCCCGAAACGGGCCAGCAAACGACGGCGCTCCAGGGGGGCAGTCTCGGGCATAACGATGACGACGCGGTAACCCTTCACCGCCCCTAGAAGGGCCAGGGAGATAGCCGTGTTGCCGGCGCTGGCCTCCACCACCGTGTCGCCGGGGTGGAGGTGGCCCTGGTGCTCCCCATCCTCCAGAATGGCGCGCACGATGCGGTCTTTGACGCTTCCCCCCGGGTTGCGGCTCTCCAGTTTGACCCACACCTCACCCGACCCGGGGCCGGGGAGCCGACGCAGGGGCAGTAAGGGGGTGTCTCCAATAAGGTCCAGGGCGCTGGAAACCTTCGATGCCATGCCCTCCTTTCTGGTGTCGCGGCAAATGGGAGCCCCTCTTTTGCACCTATCATAGCGCAAGGGGGGGCTTGTCGGCGTTGCTTGTGTCCCTGGCTGTTTCCTGGGATACTGGGGAAAGAGGTAGAAAGCAGGCATATGGAGGCACTGGCCGCGGCCCTGGTGTTGGGGCTGGTACAAGGGTTAACAGAGTTCTTGCCCATCTCCAGTTCCGGTCACCTGGTGCTGGTGGAGCGTTTTCTTGGTTACAACCCACCAGGGTTGGCACTGGAGGCAGCGTTGCACCTGGCCACCCTAGGGGCCGTCGTGGTTTATTACCGGGGGCGCCTTTTTCACTCCCTCCTGCAGGAGCGAGCCTTCTGGGGACAGGTAGGTGTAGCCTTGGCTGTTACGGCTGGCATTGGTCTGCTTCTGCGCTCTCGTTTGGAGGCAGGGTTCGCCTCCATCTGGGTTACGGGGGTTGGGTGGTTGTTGACGGGCGTAGTTCTGCTGGCAACGCGAGTGAATATGAGCCTGTGTGGGCGTAAAAGCGCCCCCGGCTGGTGGGGGGCTGTGCTGGTGGGGTTGGCGCAGGGGGTGGCCCTCTTTCCGGGTGTCTCTCGTAGCGGGATGACCATCGCCGCCGCTATGTGGGCTGGCGTGGCTCCTAAGGAGGCCGCCCGCTTCTCCTTCTTCCTGGCCCTGCCCACTATTCTGGGTGCCACGGTTCTTGAACTCGGGCGGGAGGTTTTCTCCCCCCGAACTCTGGCCGCGCCCTGGGGCGAGGTGGCAGGGGCGTCTCTGGTGGCGGGTGTATCGGGGTGGATGGCTATTTTCTGGCTCCTGCGGTGGCTTGAGAAGGGGCACTTATGGGCCTTTGGGGTTTACTGCTTGCTCGTAGGAGGCGTTGCTCTGGCCCTGGCCTATCAGGGTGGGTAGCGCTGGAGCGCCTCCACACGCACCGCCTCGGGGTAGGAGCCGGCGGTTGAGCCTGCGGTGAAAAGACCACTCTCTGTTACGGTGCCGGCGCGGGGGTCTGCCATACGCCAGCGCGTGCGCAGGCCGGGCAGGAAGGTGCCAAAAGCATCGTAGCCCTCGGCAACAAACTGCACCTTCTGTCCTGGCACAAGTGTTACGGTAGAGGGGGTTACGGTAAGGCGCGCCAACGGGCCACGGACGACCAGGGTAGCCTTACCCTCCATCACCCTTTCCCCTTGTGGGGTGGGCACCCTCACGACGGCACGGATAGCATCGGCGTAGATGCCGGGGGTAAGGCCAGCAGTAACTTTGCCGTAGGGTGTGAGGCTACCTGCCTCTGCCCGCTCCATATGCCACTCTACGGGCAGGTCCCTTATAGGGAAGCCGTTCCCGTCCAGGTTCATTACCACCAAGGTAGCCGACTCGTTAGGATACAGTTCCAACCTCTGAGGGACGATTACCACCCTGGCCAGCGCAGCGGCATCTGGTGGCGATGGGGGTTGGGGCGGATTGATCACCACAACGCTGGCCGTCGGTGTGGCCGTGTGCTCTTGCCTGCCTAAACGGAAGCGGATGGTCGCCCGCACCGCCTCGGGGTAGTTGCCCACCTGGTAACTGGCCCGGAAGCGTCCAGTGGCACTAACCTGGCCCGCCTGCGTATTCAAGATTTCCCAGCGCACAGAGACAACGGGTATACTCTGTCCATCCTCACCCAGCACCACGGCACGGAAGGATACCTGCTCTCCTGGGAGGAGGGTGGCTATGGAAGGGAGCACCATGCCTGTGGCCAAGGGAGGCGCCGTGGCCGGGTCTAGGATGCGCACCGTTACTGCCTCGCTGAGGAGGCTTTGCCCTGCGCGGGCCTGCAGGGCCTGGGGGTAGACGCCAGGCTGGGCTCCTGCCCGAAACTTTCCGTCGGGGGTCAGGGTGCCGGCGCGTGTGTCCAGAAGGAGCCACTCCACCGGCACCCCTGGGACGGGTATGCCGGCCTCGTCCACAGGGTAGGCCACCAGGAAGAGGGTCTGCCCAGGGCGGGCCTCCACCTGCTTGGGAATGGCCTGCACTCGCACTGGCGTGCGTGTGCGCCCTGCGGGGAGAATAGTAACACTCACTTCGGTTCGAGCAACGCCTCCTGGCCCTAGTCGGGGCGAATGTGCCTCTACCAAGATGGCTCCGGGGTATGTCCCCAGGCGTGCCCCCGCCTGAAAGATACCCCGAGGGGTAACCGCTCCCGCTGCGGGGTCTGCCATGCGCCAGCGGAAAGTGGCGTCAAGGATGGGATTCCCCTCGCTATCGTAGGCCAGGGCAGTGAGGGGCAGGGTCTCTCCTGCGGTGGCTAGCACCTCCCTTGGGATAGGCTCTACTTTGCCCAAGCCCGGGGGTGCCTGGGGGCGAATTTCCACGCTGGCCGAGGCTTCTAAACGGATGGTCTCGGTGGGGATGGAAGCGGTAGCTACCACCTTGGGGGGTGAAGCACCTTGCCCCTGGCAGGACACCATTCCCAACAGAAGCCATCCTCCCAGCATTGCCAGCGTCAGCGCCCAAGGGGGCCATCGCCTGGGGGGGGCCGTTTGGCGCGAGACCCTTTGTTTCATATCCTTATGTCCGCCTGAGCAAAGATGCCAGAATTCCCCGCTGGGGTGGCACCATAATGGCTTCTACATCGCCGTTGTGCACGATGGCCAGGGGGTTTGTGTGGAAGAGGCGCCTGGCGTTTGCCTCGCCCACCAAGCGGGTTACTAACTCCACGACAGGGGCTGTAGTAGGGGCACGGGGGCCTTGGGCGTGGTGGGCATCGGTGGCGATGGCGTGGGCCAGCCCCTCCTTGATGAGGGCTTCGGCGGTGCGCCTAGCCGCTTCCCCGAAGGTCCCTAGCAGGCTCGCCCCCGTAACCTGGAAGAGGACGCCCATCCGCGCCAGGCGGCGCAGCCGATGGGGCTGGCGCTGAAGCAACGCCTGGCGTTCCGGGTGGGCCAGCACCGGCACCGCCCCTCGTAGGCGTAGGTCAAATATGGCTTGCTCGGTATAGAGGGGAAAGTGGAAGAAGTCCAGTTCCACCAGCAGGAAGCGGGAGCCGTTGAGGGTTATGGCTTTCCCCTGCTCCACCATCCCTACCAGGTCTGGGAGCAGGAGATGTTCGGCCCCAACTGCCACCGACAGGGGTATACCCGCCTCCCCAAGGGCCTGCTGGAAATAGGCCACCCGCTCTTGCAGGGCCTCGCGCCCGCCTATCGTCTCCACCTCCTTAGCGTGGGGGGTGGCTACCACAGTAGCCACCCCTCCTTCTGCCAGCAGGCGCGCCATGCTCAGGGCCTCTTCTTGCGTTTCCGGCCCGTCGTCTAGGTTTGGCAGGAGGTGGCAGTGCAGGTCGGTTAGCGAGAAGGGCATATCCTCTTGCCCCTAGTGTAGGGGGACTAACTTTCCATTATAAGGGAAACTCTGCCCAAGGATGGGGAGCTACGCCTCTGCTTGACGCAAGAAAGGATGTCTTTGCTACAATAGAAATGCCCCCGGCGGTGCTCTACTTTACCCGAGAAGGAGGCGGCATGGGCGACAGCCTGAGCACTGCGTCAATTGCCCCTGGAAAGCACCGTAGCCTCGGCCTCAATCCGGAAGACCTGCTGGACATGTATTCCAAGATGGTGCTCACCCGAGTGCTGGACCAGCGGGTGTGGGCGCTGAACCGCCAGGGCAAGGTAGCCATTGTTGGCTCTTGCTCTGGGCACGAGGGGGCGCAGGTTGGGGCCATATGGGCTATGGACAGGAGTAGGGACCTCTTCTTCACTTTCTACCGAGACCTGTGTGCTGTGCTGACCATGGGCGTTACGCCCAAGGAGGTTATGCTGGGGTATATGGCCAAGGCCGGGGAGCCACTCAGCGGTGGGCGCATGTTCCCCGGCCACGGCGTCTATCCCAAATACCGCATCATTAACCTCTCCAATGTGGTGGGAGCGCAGATGACAAAGGCGGTGGGGGCGGCGCTGGCATCTAAAATCCGAAAGGAGCCTACTGTTGTTATCGTCTCCTTTGGAGACGGAGCCACCAGCCAGGGGGAGTGGCACGAGGCACTGAACTTCGCCGGCGTTCATAGGCTCCCTATCCTCTTCTTCTGCGAGAACAACCGCTGGGCCATCTCTGTGCCACTGCACAAGCAAATGGCTGTCCCGGATGTGGCCATGCGGGCGCAGGCCTATGGCTTCCCTGGGGTGGTGGTGGACGGCACCGACCCTCTAGAGGTGCTGAAGGTTACGCGAGAGGCCGCCGAGAGGGCACGGAGTGGAGGGGGGCCAACCCTTATTGAGGCCAAGGTGGAGCGCCTAATGCCCCACACCAGCGACGACGACGACCGCCGCTACCGTCCCAAGGAGGACCTGGAACGCGCTAAGGCCCGGGACCCTATCCAGCGCTTCCGCTCCTACCTGCGGGACGAAGGCGTGTTGACCGAAAGCCAGGATAAGGCTATCTGGGCGCGTGCGGAGGCCGAGGTGGATGAGGCCACAGAGTTCGCCGAGAAGGCCCCCTTCCCTGACCCCTCTACCCTGCTAGACCATCTCTGGGCCACGCCGCCGGGGCGCAAGGGGGTGTAAGTATGGCTGTGAAGACCCTCATTGAAGCGGTGCGGGAGGCTATGCGGGAGGAGATGCGCAAAGACCCTCGCGTTATTGTGATGGGGGAGGATGTGGGGCGGCGGGGGGGCGTCTTCCTGGCCACCGAGGGGTTCCTGGACGAGTTTGGCGAGGAGCGGGTTATTGATACACCCTTGGCCGAGGCATCTATCGTGGGCGTGGCCATCGGGGCAGCGCTCAACGGCCTGCGCCCTATCGCCGAAATCCAGTTCACCGACTTTATCTGGCCCATCGTCAACCAGTTGGTGGGGGAAGCGGCGCGCCACCACTACGCCACTAATGGCCAGGTGCGCGTGCCCATTGTGGTGCGCTCCCCCTATGGTGGAATGGTGCGAGGAGGGCTTTACCACTCCCAGAGCGCCGAAGGGTTCTTCTACCACTGCCCCGGCCTCAAGGTGGTGTGCCCCTCCACCCCATACGATGCCAAGGGCCTGCTGAAATCCGCCATCCGCGACGACGACCCTGTCCTCTTTTTTGAGCACAAACGCACCTACCGCACTGTGCGTGGGGAGGTGCCAGACGAGGATTACACCATCCCCATCGGCGTGGCTGATGTGAAACGGGAGGGGCGCGACCTGTCTGTCTTCTCTTACGGCCTCACCCTGCACTACTGCCTGCAGGCCGCCGAGGCCCTGGCCAAAGAGGGCATCCAGGTAGAGGTGGTGGACCTGCGCACTGTGAAACCGCTGGACAAGGAGACTATCCTCACCTCGGTGCAGAAGACGGGGAAGGCCCTTATCGTCCACGAGGACAACTTGACGGGCGGGGTGGGGGCGGAGGTGGCGGCCATCATCGCCGACGAGGGGTTCACTTTCCTGGACGCCCCTGTCCGTCGCCTTTGCGGGCCTGATGTGCCGGCTATGCCCTTCGCTCCCACACTGGAGCAGGCCTTTATGCCCACCGCCGAGAAGATTATTGAGGCCATGCGAAGCCTGGCCCGCTACTAGTAACCAGGGGGAGGCACCTGCCTATGCCTATTCGTATAGAACTCCCCCAGGTAGGGGAGACAGTAACCGAGGGAATCATCCAAAAGTGGCTCAAACAGCCGGGGGAGAGGGTAAAAAAGTTTGAGCCTCTGGCAGAGATCGTAACTGACAAGGTGACAATGGAGTTCCCTTCCCCTGTGGAAGGGGTTGTGGTGCGCCACCTGGTGCCGGAGGGGGCAAAGGTGCCAATGGGGAGCGCGATCTGCGAGATAGAGAGCGCGGAAGCACCCGCACCCGCCGAGGCCCCTTCCGCCCCCCCCGCCAAAGCCCCAGTAGCGGTTATGGAGGAGCCTCCCCCGAATGTGGTGATGGGGCCAACGGGCCTGCGCCCTCGGGAGGAGGTAGCGCCCTCTGAGGCACCCCCGAAGGAGCGCCCACCCCTCTCCCCGGTGGTGCAACGCCTGGTGGCCGAGCACGGCATCACCCCCCAGGATTTAGAGCGTATCCAGGGCACGGGCATAGGGGGACGCATAACCAAGCAGGACATCCTGCGCTATTTAGGGAGTCGTGCAGTGCCCGCCCCTGCACCCCCTGCGCCGGCGGCCCCTCCCCCTGCCCCGGCCCGCCCCGCTCCGGGTGCCGACGAGGAGGCCATTCCTCTTACCCCGGTGCGGCGCATCATAGCCGAGAACATGACCCGCTCCGCCCGCGAGGTCCCAATGGCCTGGAGCGCGACGGAAGTAGATGTAACACTCCTGGCCCGCTGGCGAGAGGCGATCAAAGAGGAGTTTGAGCGGAAAGAGGGGGTGGAACTGACCTTCCTCCCCTTTGTGGTCAAGGCGGTGGTGGAGGCTCTGAAAGAGAACCCCCTGGTGAACTCCACCTGGGGAGGGGATAAAATCATTCTGAAGAAACGCATCCATATCGGCATCGCCGTGGCGGCCCCCCAGGGACTGGTGGTGCCGGTCATCCACGACGCCGACCGTCTCAGCATCGCCGGGCTAGCCAAGGCTCTGCACGACAAGGTCCAGCGGGCACGCGAGAACCGCCTCACTCTGGAGGATGTGCAGGGGGGCACTTTCACCATAAATAACACGGGCGCTCTTGGCTCGGTGCTCTCCCAGGCCATCATCAACTACCCCCAGGCGGCCATTTTGACTACCGAGCGGGTGGTGAAGCGCCCCATCGTGATAGAGGATGCTATCGCTATCCGCTCCATTATGAACATCACCGTTACCTTTGATCACCGCATTCTGGACGGCCACCAGGTTGGTGCCTTCACCCAGGCGGTGAAGCGCCGCCTGGAGAGTATGGGCTCAAACACCCCCCTTTACTAGCCCGTGCCCCGTCCTGAGAGACACCTTCCTGGGGGGAGCACCTACCACAACTCCTCCACCGCTGGTCTTTCCCTAAGGAAGGGGCTACTATATTTGTAGACCCCCTTCAGGACGGCCTTCGTGCCTCTGCCCTTGCTGGTTGCCGACTTGGGGACTGTTCCCTATCGCCCCTGCTGGGCGCTGCAGCAGCGCCTTTTGGAGGTGCGCGCCCAGGGGCAGGGGGATGACCTTCTCCTGCTGGTGGAGCATCCTCCAGTCATCACCTTGGGGCGCAGGGGCACCCTGCAGGATGTGCGGGTCCCCGTGGAGGCTTTGACAGCTCAGGGGGTAGAGGTGATCCATGTGGACAGGGGGGGTCAGGCCACCTTCCACGGCCCCGGCCAGGTGGTGGGCTACCCCATCGTAGACTTGCGCGGGCGGGGTCTGGGGCCGGTGGCCTTCGTTCGAGCC
>JBKBKV010000040.1:0-17298 GCA_046294495.1 Dehalococcoidia bacterium
AAGGCTGGCACCACCGTCATAATCACGGTGGATGGGTAGGCGGCAGTCCCGGCGGGGATGTAGATACCTACCCGTTCCAGGGGGACGAAGGCTTCCCCCCATCCCTTCTGGAAGTCCACCCAACTACGGGGGAGACAGGAGAGGTGGTAATCTATTGCCCGTTCCCAGGCTGTCTCCAGGGCCGAACGCAGGCGCCTGGGGAGGCTACGAAGGGCGTCCTCGCATGCCTTGGGGGGCACCTCCAGGGCGTCAAGGCTAACGCCGTCCAGGCGCTGGGTGTAGGAGCGCACGGCCGCATCGCCCTGCTGGCGCACATCGGCCAGGATACGCTCTACGGCCTCGCGAGGGGATATAGGGCGTCCGAAGGCCTGGGCCAGGCGCTGGGCGGCCTCCTGGGGGAGTTCATATTCAAAAAGGGGGCGTCGGGTAAGAGCCGTCCTGGCGTTCTCATAGCCTTTCACGATACGCATGAGAGCCACTCCTTTGCTACCTGGAGCCAGGCGCGCTGACATTCCTGGGCGAAGCGGGTTATCTCTCGGGGTGCCACCTGGGCAGAGAGGTATGCTAGCCAGGTGGCTGGGTTGTGAATGAACTCTTCAGCGAGGCGCTGGGCGAATGGGTTGCCATTGGGGAAGAGGCGGCGGGTGTAGTTGCGCAGGCGCTCCCATGAGAAGGCCCTGGTGCACACCTCCTGGACAATGGCGCGCCAGCGGGCCAGGTCATCCCGTTGCAGGAAGCCCACCTCCACCTGGGCTTCACTATTGTCTAGCAAGGGGACGAGGGTCTGCACCAGTGGGAGGGAGGCCTGGTCCAGGTTGAGTTGCAGGGCGCGGTCAAGCACCAGGCCCTGGGCTGGCTCGGGGAACAGGTGGGGGTTGGCAAAGAAGGGGCGAAAGATCAGGACAACCCACGCCATATCGGCGATTAGGTGTGAGAAGTAGCCCAGCAGGAAGGCGCGGGTGGGTTCGGGGAGGGCGATGGCCTGGCGGAGGGAGGGGTGGGTGTGGAAGAGGCCCTTTATGCCCGCCGTGATCTCCTGGCTGGAGAGGGGGGCGAAGTGGGTCTCGTCCCGCTGTGCCCTGGTCATGGCACGGATGTCGGGGGCGGTGGCACCCAGCAGGAAAGGCCCCTGGTGGCGACGCGGGAGGGGGTCTGGGAGGCGCTGGGCGCTTTCCCAGGCCAGGGCCAGGTGGTAGATGAGGTTGGGCACTCGGGTCCTCCTACAGGGCGTCCAGGGCCTTCAGCAGGCGCTGGTATGCCTGGCAGGTTTCCTGGAAGAAGTAGGAGGGCTGTGAAACGGTGATGCCGTTTCCCCCCATAAGACGCAGGTGCTCCACGGCCTCCATAAGGCTCTCCTTGGGCACCAAGATGGTTACAGCATACCAGCCCCGGCCGTCGGCGCTGAAGACGGGGGCTACAGTAGGGCCTTGCACGCCTGCCAACTCGCGCCGGCGGAGCACATGGGTTGCCACCGCTTCGGCCGATTCCCCCTGGAGGTTGGCTGTAATCTGGAAGCATTCCCGAGCGCGCAAGTGGGCCTCCATGCGCTCCATAAGCAGGCGTGCCAGGTCCAAGCGCTGGGCATCCTCCTTCAGGCGCCGGAGGTTTCCGATGAGGCAAGCCTGGGAGGAGAGGATAACAGCATCTGAGAGGGGTTTGAGGCGGTTCTCCCGCAAGGTGGTGCCGCTGGAGGAGATGTCTACGATGAGGTCTGCGAAGCCCACGGCGGGGGCTACCTCCAGGGTCCCGCTGGAGGGGACGATGGTGAAGTAGTTGATCCCTTTCTGCACCAGGAACTGCTGGGCCAGGCGAGGGTATTTGGTGGCGATGCGCAGGTCTCTCCCCTGTTCCCGGAACTCCATAGCCAGGTCGGCCAGGTCGGCAGTGCTAGTTACATCCACCCAGGCGTCGGGCACGGCCACCACCAGTTCACACTTGCCGTAACCCAGGTCTTCTATAAGCACCGCCCCAGGCCCCCCTTCCCGGTGGAACTCCAGGAAGCGGTCCAGGCCCACGATGCCCAGGTCGGCGGTGCCGTCGTCGACCTTAAGGGGTATATCGGCGGTGCGCTGGAAGAGCGCCAGCACCCCGTGCACTCCCCCCAGGTGGGCCGTGTAGCGTCGGGAACTGGAGCGTTCCACCGGGAGGCCACACGAGCGCAAGAACTGGAGGGTTGGCTCGTGCAGTTCCCCGTCGCTGGGGATGGCCAGGCGCAGGCGGTCATTGGGGCCAGATGTGTTCACGGGAGCCACCTTTGTGCACCACCACTATAGCCCTTCCCTGCCTTGTCCACCGTTCTATCTCGTCCTTTTGTAGGGGGGCAAAGGCCACCTCCACTGCACTCCCTCCCAGGCGCAAGGCTTCCGCGGTGCTGACGGCGTGGGGGTAGGCATCGGCATCGCTGGGGGCCACCAGCACCCCTCGGGGGGTGCGTCGCAAGGGAGGGTGGGGCGAGGCATCCATGAGGCGTTCCAGGGATAGGGCGAAGCCCAGGGCAGGGACATCCTCTCCGCGCCCTAGGGCGCCCACCAGGCCGTCGTAGCGCCCTCCGCCTCCTATTATCTGCCCTGTTGGCTGGTGGTAGATGTCAAAGATAACGCCCGTATAGTAGGCGATGTCTCGCACCAGGGCCAGGTCTAGCGCTATGGGGATGTTGGGGGTGTGGTGCACGGCCAGGCTTTCCAGGAGGGCCTCCACTGCCAGCAAGGGGGTTGGGTCCAGCCCCCACTGGCGCACTAGGGCATAAGCGTTTTGAAGCGTGGGGGTGGGCTGGCCCCTTAGGCGGGCCAGGTCGGAGAGGAAGCGGATGGCATCCTGGAACTTTTGGGGGTTATCCAGGGAGCGGAGTTTGCGGGCAAGGCGGGCCAGGATTTCCTCCCGTGTGCGCCCCCCGAAGCGTGGGGAGACCCCCTCCTCCCCTTCCCCTGGTGATGTGGAGAGGGCATCGCCGTTTAGCGTAGAGGCGATGGCGTCCAGGTCGTTGGGGAGGCTGGCCGAGCGGAAGAGACCTATTCCCTGGGCCTTCTCCAGCAAACGCTGAGGGCCTTGCGCTTCTGCGCGCAAGAGGGGTAGACCGCTCAGAAGCAGGGTCTGGGCGCGAGGGGAGAGGCCAAAGGGGGCCAGCAGGCTGTGCAAACATCCCATATGCCCTACCGAGAGGACAAACCCCTCCCCTTTCAGGGCGGCTACGCACTCCTGGGCCAGGGCCAGCAGTTCCGCATCGGCTCGGGGTCCTGATGCCCCGATAAGTTCGGCTCCCACCTGGGTAAACTGGCGCAACGCCCCGGGGTCAAATCGGAAGACAGGCCCCACATAGTGCCAGCGCACAGGCAGGGATAGGGTGGGGCGGGCCTCCAGGAAGTGGCGGATAACGGCAGGTGTGAACTCGGGGCGCAGCGCTACAGCCTGCCCCCCAGGGTCGGTAAAGGAGTAGAGGCGGGTTATCAGTTCTGCCCCCGACTTGCGGAGAAAGAGGTCGGTGTGTTCCAGGAGAGGGGTGTCTATCCAGGCATACCCATAGCCCCAGAGGACTTGCTGAAGGGCTTCTATGGCTGACTGGCGCCGTAGACACGCCTCTTCATCCCAGTCCCGCATCCCAGCCAGGCGGGGGAGAGGTAAGCGTTGCACCATGTTCTCTCGGCTATTGTAGCGGAGCAGGGGGATGAGGGGCAATGGTGGGTCTCTGCCCCCTTGGCTTCCTATCCCCCCAGCATCTGGCGCAGGCGCAGGGCGTCGCCCACGGCGGCCGCCTGGGCGTCGTTGTTGAAGTAGGCCCATATGGGGCGCCAACCCTCGCTTAGGGCCAAAAGGTCGTGCGCCCACCCGCGAAGGGCTTCGTCAGAGTAGGAGCCCCAATACAGCCCACCCGCGCCGTGGAAGCGCACATAGAGGAAGCCCCCTGTTGCCACACGGGGGCTGGGGAAGTCCACCATGTCCACCAGGCAGAGGGCTACGCTGTAGCGGCGCAACAGGTCATATACCTCTGGGGAGAACCAGGATGGGTGGCGGAACTCCATGGTGTGGAGAAAGTCTTGGGGCAGGCGGGAAAGGAAACCCTCCAGGCGGTGGGTGTTGAGCCGCATAGTTGGGGGCAGTTGGTAGAGGATGGGCCCAAGCGCCTCCCCCAGGGGGCGGATGCGCTCCAGAAATAGGGTGAGTTCGGGACCTCCCTGAAGGCGTTTGATGTGGGTGATCCACCGGCTGGCCTTCACGGCGTAGCGGAAGCCAGGGGGCGCTTCCTGCGCCCAGGTGTGCACCGCCTCCTCTGTAGGCAAACGGTAGAATGGGGCGTTCAGTTCCACGGTGCAGAAGCGCTGGGCGTAGTAGGCGAACCAGCGGCTGGTGGGCAGGTTGTTAGGGTAGAAGAGGCCCAGCCAGTGGGCGTAATGCCACCCGCTGGTGCCAACCCAAACGGCTGGACGGCCTTGTGCAGTGGCGGCCATGTGCTACCCCCCTGTAGCGGGTGCGCCCAGAAGCCCTGGAAGCACCGTCCCCAGCCCATACCCCAGCAGACCAGACAGGGTGCCCAATAAGAAGACCTCTAAACCCGAGAGGAGGGGGTTGCGCCGCGTCCAGCGCGTCTTCCCGGCGCCGATGGCGAAGAGGGCCAGGCCAGTGACCCCCAGAGAGGCGGCCAAAGCGGGAAGACCCATCAAGAAGAAGTAGGGGAAGAGGGGCACGACGGCCGCCAGGATGTAGGAGAAGCCCATGGCTAGGGCGTCTTTGAAGGGGCTGGCCTGGGCTATCTCTGGGCTGATGCCCAACTCCTTATCCAGCATGGTGCGGAGCCAGGCCTGCTTGTCCTGGGCTGTGCGCTGGGCGCGGGCAACGGCCTCCTCGTAGGTGAGGCCCTCCGCCCGGTAGAGTTCTACCAGTTCGGCCATCTCCTCGGCTGGGGAGCGCTCTATCTCCTCCTGCTCGCGGGCAATTTCGGCCTGTAGCACCTCCTTCTCGGCCTTGGATCCCAGGTAACTACCCATGGCCATGGAGAACGTTCCCGCCAAAGCCGAGGCCATGCCGGCAATAATCACAATGTGGCGCTGGGTTAGGGCGCCGAAGACCCCTGCCAGCAAAGCCACCGTGCTGATAAGGCCATCCTGCACTCCGAACACCACTTCTCGGATGCGGGTAAGGGAGGCTATGCGTTCCCTTTCCCCACGCACCTCCTGGCGTGCCCGCTCCAGGAGGCGGGCCGGTAGGGCGAGGCGCCACGGACGCACCTCCATCAGGGCAGGGGGTGGGCCCTGGGGCTCTAGGTCTTTTAGTCCCATACGGCGGGCCGCCTCCTGGAAGATGTGCAGGTGCTGTTGCTCCCGTTCCCAGGCCAGGGTGAAGGTGGCAACGGCATCTTGTCGCCCCTCCTCTTGGGCTTCCCGAATCATGCGAGGATACATAGTGGCGATTTCCCTGGCCTCGTCTTGAAGCACCCGGCGCAGGTTTTCCTCGGTGGTGCCGATGGCGCCCAAGGTGCGCAGGTGGCTGATGGCGTGGGCCGTTTCTGCACCAGCGGCCTCCAGGAACACCTGGGCCACTTCGGGTTTGCCCTCCTCCAGGGCCTTCAGGGCGTAGGCGGTGTAAAGGCGGTTGGCCTTGGCCTCCCCCATAAAGGCCATCCACAGGTTCAAATCGGTGCGGCTGACCCCTTGTTCCATATATCCGCCTCCACGGGGTGGGTTATTCCCGCCGCGTTAGCAGGGTAGTGGTAAGGGCTACCAGGCCAGCAACCAGCCCTACCAGGAGCAGTGTGAGCATGGCCAGGGCGAGAGCCTGCCCCTCCTGGGGGGTAGCCACGGCCAGGGCGCCGGGGATGCTTGCTGTCCCCATGGCTTCTGCCTCCTTGTGTGGGTGTGCCTTACGGCCCTGTAAGGCTTCGGTCTATCACCAGTAAGAGGAAGAGCAAGGCCAGGTAAAGGCTAGAGTAGCGGTAGAGCCTAGCGGCGTGCTCAGGGCTGGGGGAGCGGTAGAGGGAGAAGGCCATAACCACGAAGAAGACGCCCAGGATAAGTGCGCCTACCAGATATACAGGGCCAAAGAGGCGCACCGCCACAGGGAGGAGGCTTACCCCCAGAAGCAGTAGGGTGTAAAGGAGTATCTGGAGGGCAGCGCCTTTCTCTCCGGCAACCACGGGGAGCATGGGCACCTGGGCGGCGCGGTAGTCCTCCTTGGCCATAATGGCCAGGGGCCAGAAGTGGGGGGGTGTCCAGAAGAAGACGATGAGGAAGAGGAAGAGAGCTGCTGGTTCTATCCGTCCTGTTACGGCCGTCCATCCAATAAGAGGCGGGAAAGCACCTGCCGCCCCCCCAAGCACAATGTTCTGGGGGGTGCGGCGCTTCAGCAGATAACTGTAGACCACCACATAGTAAAGGAAGGCGACCCCTGCCAGCAGGGCGCTGACCCAGTTGACCCATAGGGTGAAGACGGCCAGGGAGACAGCCCCCAGGCCCGCCCCGAACCAGAGGGCTTCCTCTGCCCCTACCAACCCCGCCGGGAGGGGGCGCCCCCGCGTGCGGGCCATTTGGGCGTCCAGGTTCCTGTCCAGATAGGAGTTCAAGGCGCCTGCTCCCCCTGCGCACATGGCACCAGCCAGGAGGGTAACCGCTACTCGTTCCCACGCCACCTTCCCACCGCCCGCCGCCAGCATCCCTGCCAGGGTTGTTACCAGTAGCAAAACGATGACGTGGGGCTTGGTTAGCAAGAGGTAGCCTCGTAAGGGGCGCAACAGGGAGGTTACTGGCTCCTGCAAGGCCCATGGGGCGCCGCGCCAGGTAAGCCCCACCAGGAAAAAGGCCCAGGTGAAGACGCCCGCTGCTCCCACCAGGTGGGCAACCCTAGACCATACCGGCAAGAGCCAGAGTTTGTTGGCTATGCCAAAGCCTGCCTGCGCTACCGCCATGAGTGCCAAAGGTATGGTAAGGGCTGTCGGGCCTATAGAGGGGTTGCGCCAAGCCTGCACCGTTACCCACGCTACCAGCATCCCCACCAGCACCGCCGACGCCCAGTGGAGGCGGTCCACCTCCTGTAGGCGGGCTGCCTCCAGGCTCTGGGGGGGATTGGTGCAGAGAGGGAAGGGGACACACGCCAGGGCGGCGCCAGAGCGGGTTACATATGCCCCGGTGAGGACGAGCAGGAAGGCTGCTATGCCCAGGGCCAAAAGTGCTGCCCTGTAGCCTGTATTTCGGCTTGCGAGGGGTTCTAAATGCTTGGCCAAACCGCTGGTGTAGGCAGTTAGCACTGCCAGGGACCCCAGCAGGGCCATGGCCACCCCAGTATGTGCCAGGGCCACCACACCGTGCAGTTCTGTAAGCACTGTGAATGCCCCCAAGCCTATTTGCACCACCAGGAGCGCTCCGGGGAGCAGGGCCAGAAGGAGGTGGCGTCGGGAGGAGGCCCATCCGAAGGCGGCGAGGGTCATTAGCCCAAGGGAAAGGGTGGAGAAGGCTACTGTCAGGCGATGAAGATACTCCAGCCAGGCGTGGATGTCGGGTGGGGGGATGATGCGCCCATGGCAGAGGGGCCAGTCGGGGCATCCAAGGCCTGACCCCGTTACCCGCACGATCCCCCCCATAAGGGTTGCCAGGAGGAAACTCACCAGGGCAGAGCGTGCCAGGAGTGGAAAGGCCCCGCTGCTCCACGCCTGAAGGCGTGCACGGACTGTAGGGGCTACCCTAAGGAGTGCACTTCCCATCACCCTTATTGTAGAGGAAGAGGCGTCAGTGGGATAGGAGGGCGTAGATAAGCGCGCCCACCACCAGCAGGGCTGGGATTCCTGCCAGGAGCCCTTCCACCAGTGGGCGTGGGGGGTGGGTGGATTGGGTAGGAGTGTGGGCTACGCGCACCGTGTGGGTGATGAGTGCGCCATAGCCCCCCAGCAGCAGCGCCACTCCTACCCCCAGCACCACCATAAGGGAGGTGTTGGGGAGGGAGGTGGTGCTGGTGGCCCAGTGAGGGCGTTGGGTGGTCAGTAATCCCGCCAGCACCCCCACCAGAGCGGTAAGCAGGCCAATTACCCCCAGGAGAAGGGGAGAGCGGTAGCGCATATTGAGGCCCCTATCCACACCCTGGGCATAGCCCCCTCTTTTACTCTACCATAAGTAGCAGGAGGGCGCATGGTATGCTTGGATTGGGGGCGTATGCGTAAGGTTTTACCTTGGCTTCTGGGCGTTTTGGTGTGGGTCGTTTCTGGGTGCGTTACTCCATCCCCTACGCCTATGGTGCTCCCCTCTCCCACTTATACCCCTACCCCTACGGTCATTCCCACCCCCACCCCAGCCCCCTTTGCCCTCTCTGTTCCTACCCCTCCAGGCCTAGACCTGTATGACTTGACCCAGCGCTACCGCACCAAGGGTGTCGGCGTGCCCCGCACCGTTGCTCCTCCCTCTCAACCCCCCGCCATAGGTGCCCAGGAGACTTTCTGGGCGGTAGACCTGGAGGTGCGGGAGCCTTATCGCATCAGTGCTACCCTGAAGGCCATTAGCCCACACGCCTACTGGTATATCGGGGAGGGGGTTACTGTGGGCGACGAGGCCCTTCAGCAGGCCGTAGCCACCTTTGAGGAACGCATCGTTCCCCAGGTGCAGTCGGCGGTAGGCGGCAGCTGGCCCCCGGGCATCAATGGCGATGCGCGCCTCACCATTCTGTATGGCCCATTGCGTGGGGCAGCCGGCTACTACAGCGGGGCCGACGAGTATCCCCAGGTGGTGCACCCCTACTCCAACCAACGGCGCATGCTTTATATCAACAGCCAGTTCTTGCGCATGGGGACTTGGGTGTTTGCCCAGGTATTGGCCCACGAACTACAACACGCCTTCCATCAGAGTGCCGACCCCGATGAAGAGACCTGGGTCAATGAGGGGCTTTCGGAACTGGCTGCTGAACTGGCTGGCTACCGCTCTTCCTTGGTGCAGGAGTTTGCGCGCCGTCCTTCCACATCTCTCACCGAGTGGGCTGACGAGCCTTCCGCCTCCATTCCCAACTACGGCGCAGCCCACCTCTTCTTCCGCTATCTGCTACAGCACTATGGGGGGAAAGAGGCGCTCCCCCTTCTGGTGCACGAGCCGGCCGATGGCATTGGGGGGGTGGAGGCGTTCCTGTTGCGCGTGGGTGCAGGGAAGACCTTTACCCAGGTCTTTCAGGACTGGGCTGTGGCCAACCTGTTGGGGAATGGCGAGGGAGGCCCCCTGTTCTATAAAGAGGGGGGGCCGCGCCTGTCCCTTTCACAGGGCATAGTTCCGGGGCAGGCGCATCAGGGCACCGTTCCCCCCTTTGGGGCGGCCTATATAGAGGTGTTGGCCGCGGCAGGGGCCGCCATCTCCTTTAGGGGGGATGCCTTTACCCCTTTGGTGGCTCTCCCTGTGCCCAGCGGGGAGGCGTGCTGGTTCAGCAATCGGGGCGATGCTGTAGACACCCGTCTTACCCGTGCCGTTGACCTAACAGGGGTGGAGCGGGCTACTCTGCGCTTCCGCATCTGGTATGACATTGAGGAGTGGTGGGACTATGCCTATGTGGCCGTCTCCACCGATGGAGGGGGTTCCTGGGAGGCGCTGAAGGGGAAAGGGACTACAGGCCGAGACCCTCTGGGCAACGCCTTGGGTGATGGGTGGACGGGCACTAGTGGGGGGTGGATGGAGGAGGAGGTGGACCTTTCCCCTTATATTGGGCGAAGGGTGCTCTTGCGCTTTGAATATGTTACCGATGAGGCGGTCAACCTGGGAGGCGTCTGCTTGGACGATTTTGCAATCCCTGAAATTGGCTGGAGCGACGACGCCGAACAGGATAGGGACTGGCAGGCGGAGGGGTGGGTGCGCCTAAGCCCTAGGGTGTCTACGGTGTGGAAGGTGCGTCTGGTGCTGGAGCGCCTGGAGGGTGCCCCGTGGGTGGAGGATCTGTTGGTAGACCAGAAGGGGCAGGGGGAGTGGGCCTTCCAGCCCCCACCTGACCTTAAGCGAGCGGTGCTGGTGGTAATGAACCTTACGCCCCTTGCCCGCACACCTGCAGGTTACCAGGTGGCTGTAAAGGGACCGTCGTAGGGCAAAGGACGGCGTTGGGCTTGGCCTCTTGACAGCCCCCGTGGGCGTCGGTAATATAATGGCTAGAGTTTGGCACTCGGAGCCGCCGAGTGCTAAATCGGATAATAGGAGGGAGTGCATGCCACGGCAGTTTCAACCCCTTGGCGACCGTGTGGTGGTGCGCCCTGTAGAGCGGGAAGAGGTAACCAAGAGTGGTATCGTGCTTCCCGAGACGGCGAAAGAGAAGCCTCAGGAGGGTGAGGTGATAGCCGTTGGTCCTGGGCGTATCACCGACGACGGAAAGCGCATTCCTATGGAGCTTGCGGTAGGCGACCGGGTCCTTTTCGCCAAGTATGCGGGCACCGAGTTCAAGGAGGATGGGGTGGAATACCTCATCATTCGGGAGTCTGACATCCTGGCCAAGATTAAGAAGTAAGGGAGGAGAGAGATGCCCAAGCAGTTGGTGTTTGCCGAAGAGGCGCGCAAGCGTTTGAAAGTGGGGGCCGACACCCTGGCCGATGCGGTGCGGGTTACCCTGGGCCCTAAAGGGCGCAATGTGGTGCTGGACAAGAAGTTCGGCCCGCCCCAGGTGTGCTCCGACGGCGTAACCATCGCCAAGGAGATTGAACTGAAGGACCCCTTTGAGAACATGGGCGCCCAACTCATCAAAGAGGCGGCCAGCAAGACCAACGATGCGGCCGGAGACGGCACCACCACCTCTGTGGTGTTGGCCCAGGCCATAATGCACGAGGGCTTCAAGAACATCGCCGCTGGCGCCAACCCCATGGCCCTCAAGCGGGGCATTGAGCAGGCGGTGGATGCCCTCAAAGAGGAGATCAAGCGCATGGCCAAGCCTGTGGAGGGGAAGGAGCAGATCGCCCAGGTAGCCTCCCTGTCGGCCCATGAAGAGGAGATTGGCAAACTCATCGCCGAAGTGATGGAGAAGGTGGGCAAAGACGGGGTCATCACTGTGGAGGAGTCCAAGGGCATCAAGTATGAGGTGGAGTATGTGGAGGGGATGCAGTTTGACCGTGGCTACATCTCCCCATACTTCATCACTAACCCCGAGCGCATGGAGGCGGTGGTAGAAGACCCCTACATCCTCATCACCGACAAGAAGATTTCCGCCATCAACGACATCCTGCCTGCCCTTGAGCGCATTCTGCAGGTAGGGAAGAATGTTGTGGTTATCGCCGAGGATGTGGAGGGCGAAGCCCTGGCCACCCTGGTGGTCAACAAACTGCGGGGCACCATCAACGCCCTGGCTGTGAAGGCCCCGGGCTTCGGCGACCGCCGCAAGGCCATGCTGGAGGATATCGCTATCCTTACCGGCGGGCGGGTAATCTCTGAAGAGGCGGGGCGCAAACTGGACTCGGTAACGGTGCAGGACCTGGGGCGTGCCCGCCGCGTGGTGGCCAACAAGGACGAAACCACCATTGTGGAGGGTCGTGGCAAAGAGGCCGATATTCAGGCCCGCATCAAGCAGATCAAGAAGCAGATTGAGGAGACTACCTCGGATTTTGACAGGGAGAAACTGCAGGAGCGCCTGGCCAAACTGGCCGGTGGAGTGGCCATCATCAAGGTGGGCGCCGCCACCGAGGTGGAACTGAAGGAGAAGAAGAACCGGGTGGAGGACGCCCTCTCCGCTACCCGCGCTGCCGTGGAGGAGGGGATCGTCCCAGGTGGGGGTGTGGCCCTGGTGCGGGCCAGCAAGGCCCTGGAACCCCTCCTGAAGAAACTGGAGGGCGACGAGCGCACTGGCGTCCAGATCGTGGCCAAGGCCGTTGAGGAGCCTCTGAAGATTATCGTGGAAAACAGCGGGGCCGAAGGGCCGGTCGTCCTGGAGGCGGTGCGTAAGGCTACCGAGTGGGACTGGGGCTACGACGCCGAGAGGGGGGAGTTCTGCCACCTGTTTGAGCGGGGCATTATTGACCCGGCCAAGGTTACCCGCTCGGCCCTGGAAAACGCTGCCAGCGTGGCTTCCATGATCCTGACCACCGAGTCCCTGGTAACCGACATCCCCGAGAAGAAGGAGACGACGCCCACCCCACCACCAATGGAATACTAGGCGCTCCCGTAGATAGCGCATCAGGGTGGGGCGGCCCTTGGGCTGCCCCACCCTGTTATTCCTGGCGGGAGGGGCAGATGTCCCGCAGGATGCACTCCCCACACCTGGGGCGCTGGGCCTTGCACACTCGTCTGCCGTGGGTGATCAGGTAGATGTGGAAGGGATAGACCTCTTCCGGGGGAACGGCTTGTTCCAGAAGGTCGTGGGCCTTCTCGGCGTTGTCTCGTGGGGACAGGATTCCCAAACGGCGTGCCACACGGTAAACATGGGTATCTACGGGCATGGCTGGTCTTCCCAGGGCGAAGCACAGCACAATGGCCGCCGTCTTCGGCCCCACCCCCGGCAGGGAGCGTAGCCACGCTTTGGCATCCTTTAGGGGAACATCTTTCAGGAAATCTAGCCCCAGGTCGCCGCGGCGCTCCAGAATGGTGTGCAAGGCCTGCTGAATGCGAGGGGCCTTCTGCCTGGACAACCCTGCTGGGCGGATGGCCTCCTCAATCTCCTCCAGGGGGGCGTATAGCAGGGCCTCCCAGCGGGGGAAGCGGGACTTCAGGCGTTGGAAGGCCTTGCTGGCATTGACATCGGAGGTGTGCTGGGTCAGGATGGTAAACACCAGTTCCTCCAGCGCCTCCATACGGGGCCTCCAGGTGATAGGGCCGTAGAAGGCTCGCAGGCGCTGGAGCACCTCCACCGCGGTGGGGGAGTTTGGGTAATGGGGCAGAGCGGCCTTGCGTTGTGCCATAGAGGGGGTTGCCTTCCCCGCGTCCTTTCCTTTAGGGTATAGTATCAGAAGGGGCAGTGTCTCTCCTCCCTTCTCTTTGGAAAGCCAGGTGAAGCCATGGCAACGGACGGCGCGATACGGGATACGGTGAGTTTGGCCCTGCGCCACCACGGGGCCGATTATGTGGAGATCCGCATAGAGGAGACCGATTCCACACACCTACTCTTCCGGGGTCGGGAACTGGAGGAGGTAGGGCGTAGCCAGGGGATAGCAGGGTGTGTGCGGGCGGCTGTGGCCGGGGGCTGGGGCTTTGTGTCATTTCAGGACCTTTCTAATCTGCGGGAGAAGGTGGCTACCGCTGTGAGTCATGCCCGTATGGTGGGGAGGGAGCGCACCGCCCTAGCGGAGGTGCCCCCGGTGGAGGCGGTGGTGCCCCCGCGGCTGGGGAAAGACCCTCGCCTCATCCCCCTTCTGGAGAAGAAGCGCCTGCTGGACGGCTATAACGAGGTGTTGTGGAGTGTGCCGGGGGTGCAGAGTTCCACCATCGCCTATGTGGATACCTGGCGCAAGGTGGTCTTCTGTAACAGCGTGGGTTCCTATATTCAGCAGGAACGCATAGATGTTACTATGCGCCTAACGGCGGTGGCACGGAACGGGGGTGATGTGCAACAGGTGGGCATCAGCGTTGGCTCCCTGGGGGATTTTGCGGTAGTGGAAAGGCTGGATGGGCAGGTGCGGGAGATCGCCCAGAAGGCTGTGGGTATGCTAACGGCGCCATCGGTAAAGCCCGGGCGCTACACTGTGCTCCTGGACCCTGTCCTGGCCGGGGTTTTCATCCATGAGGCCTTTGGACACCTGTCGGAGGCCGACCATGTGTATGAAGACCCCCGCCTCCAGCAAATCATGGTGCTGGGGAGGCGGTTCGGCTCCCCTCTCCTGAATGTGGTGGATGGTGCGGCTGTCCCTGGCCTGCGGGGCAGTTACGCTTACGACGATGAAGGTGTCCCCGCCCACAAGACCTACCTCATTAGGGAAGGGGTGCTGGTGGGGCGCCTTCACTCCCGGGAGACGGCGGCGCGTATGGGGGAACAGCCTACCGGCAACGCCAGGGCGGTCAGCGCCTCCTTCCCACCCATTGTGCGTATGACCAATACCTATATTGAAGCCGGCCCCCACCGCTTGCAGGACCTGCTGGCCGATATTCAAGATGGCATCTACTGCAAGAACTGGTATGGCGGCATGACCAGCATGGAGCAGTTCACCTTCTCGGCGGGGGAGGCGTATCGCATTCGGAATGGGCGCATAGAGGGGCTCCTGCGCCCTGTTATGCTTACGGGCAACCTGTTCAGCACCCTACAAAATATAGACGGCATCGCCGACGACCTGGAGATGAACGAAGGGGGAGGGTGTGGGAAGGGGGGGCAGTTCCCCCTCCCTGTCTCCAACGGAAGCCCCCACATCCGTATCCGCGATGTGCTGGTGGTGGGGCGATGAGCGTTCTTGAAGATATCCTGGAGCGGGCACAGCGGATCGCCGACGAAGCCGAGGTGTTTGCAGTTACCAGCACCGACACCCCGGTGCACTTTGAGGCCAACCGTCTGAAAGGGGTGCAGGAGCGCCACACCTGGGCGGTGGGGCTACGCATCATCAAGGGTGGGAAGATAGGGCTTGCCTCCACCAACCGCCAGGATGACCCCCAAGGGCTGGTGGAGCGCGCCCTGGAGACCCTGGCCCTGGGGCCGGAGGCGTCTTTTACGCTTCCAGGGCCCCAGCCCTATCCCGATGTGCCCCTCTACGACCCGGCTGTAGAGGCCCTTTCGGCCCAGGCCCTTGTGGACCTGGGGCAGGAGGCCATTGACCACCTGAGGGGGCGGTGGCCCCAGGTGCTATGGGAATGCCGAGTGGGTAAGGCTATATCTACGGTTACCATCCTGAATAGCAAAGGCCTGCACGCCACCTGCACCCGCTCTACTATGAACCTGACTCTGGAAGGCTCCTGGATTCAGGATGGGGATATGGTGTTCGTGTGGGAGCATCAGGCCTCCTGCCGCCCTATACGGGATAGCCGTGAGGTGGTGGGGTCTCTGGATACCCAGTTGCGGGGTGCCCAGCGCCTGGTGCCCGCTCCCCAGGGGGAGGTGCCTGTTATCTTCACGCCCAAGGGGGTAGCCGGTCTGCTAATGATGCCACTGCTGACGGGCCTCAACGGGCGCACCCTGGTGCGCAAGGCATCGCCCCTGGAGGGGAAGGTGGGGGAGCGTATCGTGGACAGCCGCTTCACCCTGGTGGACGACCCCACCATCCCCTATGCTCCGGGGAGCCGGGGTTTTGACGATGAGGGGGTGCCCAGCCAGCGCACACCCCTGATAGATGGGGGCATTTTGCGGGGCTTCCTGTTTGACCTGCAGACAGCCAGCCTGGCCAAAGCCAAGAGTAGCGGAAGCGCCTCCCGCTCTGTGGGCACCTTGCCATCGCCGGGCTCCAGCGTGGTGGTCATTGAGGAAGGCCACACACCTGTTGGGGAGGTGTTGAGAGGCGTTCCCGATGGCCTTATGGTGGAGGCGGTGCTGGGGGCTGGGCAAGGCAATGTGCTGGCGGGGGATTTCCTTGGCAATGTGCTCCTTGGGTTCAGGGTAGAGGGGGGAGAAGTGGTGGGGCGTGTTAAGGATACGATGGTCTCGGGGAATGTGTATCATGCATTGACGCGGCTAATCGCCATTAGCCGTGAACGACGCTGGGTAGGCGGGGGGATCCTTACCCCTACCCTCTTATGTGCCGGCGTCACTGTGGTGGCGAAGCGCTAGGGAGGCAAATATGACGCTGGAACGATACCTGGCCGACATTAGCGACCCTTCCAGGCCCCTCAAGCACACCCTCCTGGCCGGCCTTTCAGGCCTTGTGCCCGAGGAGATGGAGGCTGTGCAGCGGGTATGGCCCACTATCCCCGTAGAGAGGCGGCGCCACATCCTGGAGCGCCTGGGGGCCATGGCTGAGGAGCGGGTGGAGATGGACTTCTCCCCCCTTTTTCGGTTCGCTCTGAAGGACACGGACGCTCAGGTGCGCGCCCAGGCGATTTTAGGCCTGTGGGAGTGCGAAGACCGCTCTCTGATAACCCCCTTGCTGACCCTCCTGAAGTGCGACCCGGATGCCACGGTGCGGGCGGTGGCGGCTCAGGCACTGGGCAAGTTTGCCGCCATGGCCACCGAGGGCAAACTCCCCCCCAGTGAGGGGAAGCGCATTCTGGAGGCGCTGGTGGCCGTCTTTAGCAACCCCAGGGAGGTGGTGGAGGTGCGACGGCGCTCTCTTGAGGCCCTGGCCGTTTTCTCGGAGCCGGTGGTCTGCGACCTGATTCGGCAGGCCTACGAGAGCCAAGACCCTTGCATGCGCCAGAGCGCTGTTTATGCTATGGGGCGGAATGGCGACGGCCAGTGGCACGCCACCATCGTTAAGGAACTCTCCAGTCCTGACCCGGCTATGCGGTATGAGGCGGCTGGGGCGTGTGCCGAACTGGGCGAGGAGAGCCTGGTGGTGCATCTTCTCCCTCTCTTGCAAGACGATGACCCCCAGGTGCGTCTGACGGCCATCCGTGCCCTGGGGGCCATAGGGGGGAACCTGGCCAAGAAGAACCTGCTGGCCCTCTTGAAGTCGTCCGATGAGGCCGTGCGGGATGCGGCTCAGGAGGCCCTGGAGCAGTTGCACTCTGAGGAAGACCCCCTTACCTTCAAGTTTCGTCCCGCCTAGCCCTACATATTTCCCCTCGGAGGGGGATGGGGGATCCCCCCACATTCCAGGGGTATACCCTGATGCGTTTCGGCCAGCGTTATGGCACCATGTCTTTGCCCAGCCGAGTGGCGGGAGGGATGCTTGTCTTTCCCAGTCCCCTCTGACGATGCCTCCTCCTTTGAGGCGGTGTGCTGGTTCTTTGACCAGGCGGCAGAGCGCCTGCGCCTGGATGATAGCCTGCGGGAGATGATGCGCATGCCCTGGCGGGAACTCACGGTGCAGGTGCCGGTGCGCCTGGATAACGGCAAGGTGAAGGTGCTGGTTGGGTATCGGGTCCAGCACAACGCAGCCCGTGGCCCCTATAAGGGTGGTGTGCGGTATCATCCCCAGGCAGACCTGGACGAGGTGCGTGCTCTGGCGGCGCTTATGACTTGGAAAACGGCAGTAGCAGATGTGCCCTTCGGGGGGGCCAAGGGGGGTGTGGCGTGCGACCCCACCCAGTTCAGCCAGGCTGAACTGAACCGTATAACCCGCCGCTATACCCAGAGCATCGCCCATATCCTGGGGGTGAACCGGGATATCCCTGCCCCCGACCTGGGCACCAACGCCCAGGTGATGGCGTGGATGATGGATGCCTATGGACAACTGCACGGCTACAGCCCTGCCATTGTAACGGGAAAGCCGGTGGAACTAGGAGGTTCCTACGGGCGGGAGGCTGCCCCTGGGCGGGGGTTAGTTTACTGTCTGGAGGAGTGGGCGCGCCAATCCCAATATAACCTGCG
>JBKBKV010000041.1:0-16630 GCA_046294495.1 Dehalococcoidia bacterium
CCCAGCACCCCCAACCCCAGAAGCAACGCCACCGTAGCATAACCCTTCACCGCAAGGGCCAAAAGCACGCCCCCCAGCAGGCCGAAGGCTACCCCACGCCACACCATACCACCACGGCTTGTAAGGGACATCCCTGCCAAAAGGGGTAGCCCATCCCAGACAAGCCAGGTAGCCAAAGGAAAGAGGAACAGGCCGTGAATGGCCAGGTAGTGGGCCAGCATAGTCTTGGCAACGGTAGGCTGCACGCCGGCCACAGGTGCATCAAAACGCAGGTGGAAAGGCAAGAAAAGCAGGGTCCCCACCAACACCACACCTGCCCCCAGCACAGCACCGGCCAGGGCAAATGCCACAGGGTGCCATCCCCACAGGCCTACACTCCGGTGGAGGATGGCTACCTTCGGAAGGGCAAGGGTATCCAAGCCATTGCCCAAACTAACCATCCCAGGCTGCACCTCTCTCGGCCCGTAGCCCCCTTGCCCCGTCCTCCATACCAGAAGGCCCCCTACGCCGGTAGCCAAAATCAGAATTGCCCCAAAGGTGGGGAAATCCCAGGAGTTGGTGGGATACAGAGCGCCCACCCCCAAGGCAAGGGCGAAAAGCAGGAGAAGGGTTCGTGCCACCCTACCCCGGCTGGCCGTGCGCATCAGGCATAGAGCACCCCCCAGCACTAGAAGGGAAAGGGGAATGGCCAGCAGATGGGCGTGCAGGTCCGCAAAGAGGAAGGTAAAAAAGGGGAACTCGGTAATCTCAAAGCCCGGTGGGTCGGGAGGCATCAGGCGCGTGGGTCGCCAGAAGTCAAAGCGGGGAAATGGCCTCCCATGCACCGACGCCCACATCCCTTGAAGGAGTTGCACTGCCCCATCCAGGTTCCCCAACACGAAGGCGAAAACCGCCCCGGCGATACCCAGCCCCACCGCCCGCCTCTCCAGCCCCCCCTTCCCTCCACCCAAAGTATAGGCAATGTTGAAGGCGCTCCCAGTAGCCAGGGCGAAGAGGGTGGGCACCGCCAGGTTGTAGGCGATGGAGGTGGGGATGGCTGTAACCTGCACCAGGGTGGCCACTAGCACCTGCCCGAAGTAGTAGTAGTTCATAGCCCCACCAGCGAACCACGGGTCGTAGGGAGGGAACCAGGTGGACTTCACCACCGCGTTTAGGTAGGCCAGGTCCATGGGCTTCTCACCCCCCCGGTAGGGGTGCCACAGGTCGGGGTTGGCCATGCGCAGCAACAGAAATACCCCAAACGCCCCCAGGAAGAGGGCTTCCTCCAACACCAGCAGAGGCCAACGCCCCCGCAAGAAATCGGCCCATTCCCTGCGCCCACGCCACGCCAGAAGCCCTCCCCCCGCCAGCAAAAGCCCCAGGACGAGAGAAGCGCTGACCCGTCCAAAAGGCAAGAGTTTCAGGCTAGCAAAGAGCCAGGCCAGGTAAGCCGTCCCCAGCAGGCCCAGCGTGCGCCCCAGGAGCCAGCCCCTGTCAGGCAGGGAATGGAAAGCCCAGAACCCCCACAAAACCCCTGCCGCCGAAACGCCATAAACAACTACCAGCCACCCTGCCACAGGATTCCGCCCCAGGATGTCCCCCTCGGGGAACAGGCTGGCCCAGGTGCCCCCCTTCTGCTGGTCAGCCCACTCCCTGGGAGAGAGCATAGGCGTTCCTGGAGGCCCTTGCCCGGATGGGGCCAGGGCAAACCCCTCAAGGAGACGCTGCCGCAACACATCGGCAGATACGGACTCCACGCGTTGGAAGACAAGCACCAGCGGATGGTCGTAAACGGTGAAAGATTCGTCGGCGAAGCCGAGGCGCAGTGTAAAAGGGGCTGGCTTCCACACCCTCAGAGGCTCCGGCACTGGTAAGGCAGGCCGCTGGAAGGTGTCGTCCATCAGGGCGATACCCGGCAGGGAAGGCCAGCGCCCCTCCCAGTAAACTAGACGATACCCCAACTGACCAGAAAACAGCAGGTGGTAATACCTGCTAGCCAAGGGGTAGCGCTGGGGCAGACGAGGGATTGTCCCATAGAGGCGTTGACTGTAGAACACCAGATAGTCGGCCTTGGCGAGGCGCTGGGCCAGTTCATCTGCCTTGGCGGGGGTATCAGGATCGTAGAGGGGGAGTTCCACTACGCGGAAAGGCCCCAGGTTGGGCAGGCCCTCCTCCCAGTGCTCTTTCAGGACAAGGGCACCTGGGCGGGCGCGTTCGTTCAGCCAGCGCGAAGCCCCCTCTGCAGGGTGCGGCACACGGTAGAGGTTGGCATAGGCCACCCCATAAAGGGAAGCCCAAAGGAGCACCGCACCCACAAGTCCCCCAACCACCCCTACCAAAGGTGCATGGATGGGGTTCGCAACCCTCACCCCCCTAGCCCAGTCCATCAGAGCGGTAAGGAGGCGCGCGCCATAGGTCAGCATAAAGGGAACAATGGGTAGAAGGTAGCGCAGGTATTTGACCTGCAGACCCCCTACCACCAGGAGATAAGGGATAACCCACCCCAGAGTTAGCACCTCCACACGACGCCGGGAGCGCCACGCCCAAAGTGGTGCAACCAGAAGCCCAGCCCACACCACTACCCCTACCGGCCATCCCAAACCCCATCGGGCCAGCTGCACTATTTGGTAAAGGTAGGGTGGGGTATTCACATACTGAAGGGTGTAGGGATAATCGCGGATACGCCTCGCCATCTCGCTCTGCTCTTTCACATCGGCCAGGAACTTGGGCCAGTCCAGGAAAGCGTAGGGCTGGGCCAGAAAGGTGGCCGCCAGGGCCGTCCCATAGCCCAAACCGAGGGCCAACACCGCCCTGGCCCACCTGAGCCTATCAGGACGGGAAAAGCCGACGCTCCCCCCATCCCCTCCCAGCAAATAGAGCAGAGGCCCCAGAGCCAAAGGTAGGAATAGGGGGGCGCCCGCAAACTTGGAGGCCAGTGCGAAACCCACCAGCGCCCCGCTAACTGCCGCCCATAGCAGGCTCCCCCGCTGGGCCACTGGGAAAGTCGCCACCACCGCCAATATGCTGAAGAGGGCCAGAAAGGTATCCGCGGTGTAGAAATGGGCCAACTGAATGTGGAGCACCGCAAAGGTGGCCAGGAACGCCCCGATAAACCCTTCCCTTATCCCGAAGAGGCGCCGCCCCAGCAGAAATACACCCAGAACAATGAAACTATCAGCCACTGCCGCAAGGGCGCGCCCCGGGATTCGTAGATCGCCCATCCCCAAATCTTTCCAAGGGGCAACAGCCTTCTGGACACCTTTCAACAAGTAGAGGGGAAGGCTGCCGTAGGGAAACCAGCCAGGGTTCCAGGGGGCGTTGGCCTTGCCGCAGAAGCGCCTTTCGGCGTAGTAAGACGCCTCCCTCCCCAGATCGTTTACACACCACAGGATAGCCCGTTCGTCCGGGTGGAAGAGGCCTCCCCCATCCCAGTTCACGCCATAAAGGCGCAACGACAGGGCAACCAGAAGGAGTAGGGCCACTGCCCACGGCGCCCCCTTCTGGCTCATTACGCCCCAAACCTTATGAGACCACATGCTTCCCGTTCAGAGGTATTGTAGCAGGGGGACCAGCAGGAGGCGGTTAGAAAAGGCCAGAACCCTGGCCTGCCTATGGTAGTGGGGACAGGTGCCAAAGAGCACTCCCGCCAAGAGATCTAGCCACTGCCCTTGACACACCCAGCCCATGCTATAATGAATACGCTAGCCCTAATGGAAAGGACGCCGTGGCTATCTACGCTATTATCCAGTCTGGGGGAAAGCAATATCGGGTCAGCCCCGGGGACCTTATTGATGTGGAGCGCCTCCCCGCAGAGCCGGGCGCCCAGGTAGAGTTGACCGATGTGCTCCTGGTGGGTAAGGATGATGAGGTGCTCCTGGGTAACCCCTCCCTCAACGGTGCGCGGGTGCTTGCCGAGGTGCGGGAGGTTTTCAGGGGACCCAAGATCATCGTCTTCAAATACAAACCCAAGAAGCGCTATCGCCGCAAGAGCGGCCATCGCCAATGGTATACGCGACTGCTTATTAAGGACATACTCCTGGGAAAGGCCCCACCTCCTCAGGAGTCCTCACAAACCTAGAAGGCGGGTGAACATCTATGGCCCATAAGAAGACCGGCGGCGCATCCCGCAATGGAAGGGATAGCCAGAGCAAGCGCCTGGGGGTGAAGAACTACGCCGGGCAGGTTGTGCGGGCTGGCTCCGTCCTGGTGCGCCAGCGGGGAACGCGCCTGCTCCCCGGCGTCAATGTGCGTATAGGTAAAGACTACACCCTATACGCTGTGGCCGATGGGCGTGTGGCCTTTGAGTTTGTGTCGCCCACCAAGAAACGGGTGAGCGTCTATCCCCTGGAGGGGGAGCAGTGAAGGCGAAGATCCACCCACCCTGGTATCCTCAGGCGCGGGTCGTTTGCATCTGCGGGAACACCTTTACTACCGGCTCCACCAAGCCCGAACTCCGGGTTGAGGTTTGCCACAAGTGCCATCCCTTCTTCACTGGGGAGCAGCGAATTGTAGACACCGAGGGCCGGGTGGAGCGCCTGAAGCGGAAGTTTAAACTGCAGTAGGCGCCAAGCCCGGCTACGGGGGTGAGACCGCTCACCCCCGTGCCCTTCTTAGGAGACCGATGCCCCAACCTTTCGCCTACGGTGGGCAAGCCCTCATTGAAGGGGTGATGATACGGGGCCAGCGTTGGGTGGCCTTGGCAGTGCGCCGACCCGATGGGGCTCTTGCCACCCAGGCCTGGCCGGTCCCCTCCCCTTTTCGGGGGGAGTGGCGGCGGCTCCCCCTTCTGCGCGGGCTTCTTGTCCTAACAGAAACCGTTGTTTTGGGCATGCGCGCCCTCACCTACTCGGCCCAAGTGGCCAGCGGTGAAGAAGAACGCCCCCCTTCTTGGAGTGCCTGGGGGGCGGTGCTGGTGGCGCTGGTGCTGGCAGTGGGCATCTTCCTGCTCCTGCCCCTGGCGGGGGGAAAGGCGTTGATACGGGCAGGCCTTCCGGTGGTGCCCACGAACCTGATTGAGGGCCTGGTGCGTTTGGGCCTTTTCCTGGGCTATCTATGGCTCATTGGGCGCTCCCCGGAAATTCAGCGGGTCTTCGCCTATCACGGGGCAGAGCACATGGCTATCAATGCTTACGAGCACGGCCACCCCCTTACCCCTGACGAGGTGGCCCGTTTCCCCACAGCACACCCCCGTTGTGGCACCGCCTTTCTGCTAGTGGTGGGTGTTGTAAGCATCCTAACCTTCGCCTTCTTGGGAAACCTCCCGCTCTGGCAGGGTGTCCTGGCGCGCCTGGCCCTGGTGCCCCTCATTGCCAGCCTGTCCTACGAAGTCATTCGGTGGGGAGGGCAGCACGCCCATCGCGCACCTACCAGGTGGCTTCTGTCCCCCAGCCTGGCACTCCAGGCCCTTACCACTCGCCCCCCCACGCAACAGCAGATAGTGGTTGCCCTTGCCGCCCTCCACCTGGCCCTCCAGTCCGATGGAGTGGCTCCCCAGCCTGAAGGGGAGCGTGCTATACTGCATCCAGTCGCCGACCCTGCACCCCAAGGCCCCGATAGCGAAGGAGTGGAGCATGGCACCTGATATTGAGGTCGTCCAGGACGGGAGCGTAACCACACCCCATGGCTTCCTGGCGGGCGCCGTCTACGCCGGCATAAAGACCTACGGGGAAGACAAGTTAGACCTGGGCATCTTGGCGTCAGAGCGCCCGGCCAGTGCGGCAGGAACCTTCTCCACAAATAAGGTCCTGGCCGGCTCGGTGCGTGTAACTCAGCGCCACATCGCTAGGGGGGCAGCGCGCGCGGTGGTGGTGAACAGCGGGTGCGCCAACTGCTGTGTGGGCGAGCAAAGCGTAAAGGACGCCCTAGAGACCACCGCCCTCGTGGCCCGCAAACTAGGCATCCCCCAGGAAGAGGTGCTCATCTGCTCCACAGGCGTCATCGGCGTGGAAATGCCCATGGGGCTTGTTCGGGATGCAGTGCCCCGCATCACCCTTTCCCGCGAGGGGGGCCACTCCTTCGCCAAGGCCATCCTGACCACCGACAGCCGCCCTAAAGAGATAGCCCTGGCCTTTTCTATTGGCGGGCGTCGCGTGCATATCGGCGGCTGCGCCAAGGGCGCAGGGATGATCCATCCCAACATGGCCACTATGCTCGCCTTCTTGACCACCGATACGACGATTGACCCACCCCTCCTGCGGAGCATGCTTAAAGAGGCTGTGGAAACCTCCTTCAACATGATAGATGTGGACAGTGACCAGAGCACCAACGACACGGTGCTGCTCTTGGCCAATGGGGCGGCCGGCGCCCCACCTTTACAACCCAACACCCCCGACGCCTCCCTCTTCCAGAAAGCCCTAACCCAGGTATGTATCGCTCTGGCAAAGGATATCGTCCGCTACGCCGAGGGGGCCACCAAACTGATAGAGGTTACTGTGGAGGAGGCCCCCACCCTGCAAGACGCACGCCTGGCGGCCCGTGCCGTCGCCTCCTCCACCCTTGTAAAGACAGCCGTTTATGGAGGCGACCCCAACTGGGGGCGCGTGATGATGGCCCTGGGCAAGAGCGGGGCCAATCTGGAGGAAACCAAGGTGGCCCTCTACATCAACGACATATGTATTATGGAGGGGGGGGTGCCCATCCCCTATTTCAAAGACGCCCTGGCGGCCAGTATGAAAGCCCCCGAGGTGCGCTTCCGAGTGCGCCTGGGGCTGGGCACTGCCCAAGCCACCGCCTGGGGTTCCGACCTCAGCGAGGCCTATGTTACCCTCAACAGCGCCTACACCACTTGAGGCGAGCCCTATGCTATGCCTTCTGTGGCTTACATCCCGCTGGCGATGCCCCATCCCCCTTTGCCTGTAACTTTTAAGGGGAGGGATCGCCGTGTCTGTGAACCAAGCCCTATCGTTATCCTCAAAAGCCATCAGTATCACCGTTCGCCCCGCCCAGGAGGCAGATGTCCCTGCCATCACTGAAATCTACAACCAGGGGATAGAAGACCGCACCGCCACTCTGGAGGGGGAACCCCATTCGGTGGAGGAGCGCCGGGAGTGGTTTCGGGCGCACGGACCTAGCGAGCCTATCCTGGTGGCCCAGGCAGGCGACACCCTTGTGGGGTGGGCATCTCTCTCTCGCTATAAGCCCCGCCGGTGCTACGATGGGGTTAAAGAACTGTCCATCTATGTGCGCCGGGGTTGGCGGGGGAAAGGGGTCGGATTGGTCTTGCTGGACGCCCTGCTAAAGAAGGGGGCAGAGGTAGGGGTGCACAAGGTCGTCCTCTACGCTTTCCCGTTCAATGGTCCAGCCCTGTCCCTATATCGCAAGATGGGCTTCCGCACCGTCGGCATCTACCGGCACCACGGCCTCCTGGATGGGGAGTGGAGGGACATTATCGCTATGGAACTTGACCTGGCCGGAGACCAGGCGTGAGCAGTTCTGCGCCTGCGCGCCCCTTGGTGGTGAAGATCGGGGGAGCCGCCCTGTCCACCACCGACACCTCCCTGGATGACATCGTTGCCCTCCATCGGGAGGGCTATCCCCTTGTGTTGGTGCACGGGGGCGGAGCGGTTATCTCCCAGTGGATGCAACGCTCCGGTGCCATGCCCCGCTTCGTCCGCGGGCTAAGGGTTACCGACCCTCCGACTCTAGATGTGGTGGTGGCAGTGCTGGCGGGCCTGGTGAACAAGCAGGTGGTAGCCAGCCTGCAGAGCAAGGGTATCAAGGCTATGGGCCTCAGCGGGGCAGACGGGCTTCTCCTGCAGGCGCACCAGGCCGACCCGGAACTGGGCCTGGTGGGGAGAGTGGTGGCCGTTGACCCCACCCCAGTGCTCTCCGCCCTGGCCCAAGGATACTTGCCCGTTGTGGCCCCCGTAGGGATCGGCGTCTCCCCCAGTGGGGCCTGCCAGGGAACCCTCCTGAACATCAACGGCGACACCGCCGCGGGTGCCCTGGCAAAAGCCCTCCACGCCCGCTTGCTGGTCTTCCTTACGGATGTGGAGGGCGTCCTGGACGGGGCCAAGCGCCTGCTGCCCCGTCTCCTGCCTCAGCAAGCCCGCGCCCTACTGGATAGCGGCGTGGTAGCAGGGGGGATGATCCCGAAGATTGAAGCCTCCCTAGAGGCCCTCGCCACTGTCCCCAAAGCCGTTATCGCCGACGGGCGACGCCCCCATACCTTGCTGGGAGTGGTCAAGGGCGAACCACTAGGCACCCATATAGGGTAAAATGCAGACACGGAGGGAAACAATGACAGACTGGTTAGCCCTGGAGAAGGAATACTATATGTTCTGTGCCCGCCGCCAGCCGGTGGTCATCGTGAAGGGCCAGGGCACCCGGGTGTGGGATGTCAACGGCAAGGAATACCTGGACTTTACGGCCGGGTGGGCAGTGAACAACCTTGGGCACTGCCACCCCGCAGTGGTCAAAGCGGTGCAAGAGCAGGTTGCCACCCTTCTGCAGACCTCCAACCAGTTCTACACCATACCCCAACTCCAACTGGCACGCCTCCTTGTAGAAGCCAGCGGCCTCGCCAAAGTCTTCTTCTGCAACAGTGGGGCAGAGGCTATTGAAGGCGCTATCAAACTGGCGCGAAAGTTTGGCAAGGTGAAGAAGAACGGGGCCTATGAAATCATCACCGCCCAGGGTGCCTTCCACGGACGCACCCTCACTGCGGTAACGGCTACTGGCAACCCCCACTACAGCGACCCCTTTACCCCACTAACCCCAGGCTTCGTCCAGGTGCCCTTCAACGACCTGGAAGCCCTGAAGAGGGCTACTACCGACCGCACCGTCGGCGTGCTCCTGGAGCCTGTGCAAGGGGAAGGAGGGGTTATCCCTGCCCAGCCGGGCTACCTGAAGGGTGTGCGGGACTGGTGCGACCGCAACGACCTGGTGCTCATCCTGGACGAGGTGCAAACTGGCATGGGGCGCCTGG
This sequence comes from Dehalococcoidia bacterium, assembly GCA_046294495.1. Taxonomy (GTDB): domain Bacteria; phylum Chloroflexota; class Dehalococcoidia; order Lucifugimonadales; family HRBIN23; genus HRBIN23. Next base: position 8,906 of record JBKBKV010000041.1, read on the forward strand.
GCACCGTTTTCGGCTTCCAGTATTACGGTGTCCAGCCGGATATCATGGCCCTGGCCAAGGGTTTGGGAGGAGGGGTGCCCATCGGGGCCCTCCTTTGCAACGAGCGGTGCAACCTCTTTCAGCCGGGCGACCACGGCTCCACCTTTGGGGGCAACCCCCTAGCGTGCGCCGCCGCCTACACTGCCACCAAAACTCTGCTGGAGGAGCGTATCTACGAGAACGCCGCCCGCGTGGGTCAGCGCCTGAAGGGCGCACTGGAACAGGTAAAGGCCCGCCACGAGGGTGCGGTGAAGGAGGTGCGCGGGATAGGCCTGCTTCTGGCTGTGGAGTTCTACAATGCCATTGCGCCCCAGGTGGTCAGCGCCTGCAACGAGGAGGGCGTCTTGTTGAACCCTGTGCGCCCCACCGCTATCCGCTTTATGCCCCCCCTTACCCTCACCCCCCAGGAGGTGGATGAGGGGGTGGCACGCTTTGAGCGGGGGCTCAAGCGGGTTCTGGAGCAAACTGGGGGATAGAACAGACCTGGCTTACAGGGGAGGAGGGAAAACATGCGGTCGGACATCATCAAGAAAGGCGTGGAGCGTGCGCCCCACCGGGCCCTGCTGAGGGCAGTGGGAGTGCGCCGGGAGGACCTGGACAAACCCTTTATCGCTATCTGCAACTCCTATGTGGACATTATACCGGGGCACGTGCACCTGCAAGAGTATGGGCGCATCGCCAAGCAGGCTATTAGGGAAGCTGGTGGCATCCCCTTTGAGTTCAACACCATAGGGATAGACGACGGCATCGCTATGGGCCATGCAGGGATGAAGTTCTCCCTGCCCTCCCGTGAACTCATCGCCGATGCCGTAGAGAGCATGGTCTCTGCACACATGTTTGATGGCATGCTCTGCATCCCCAACTGCGACAAGATTGTCCCCGGGATGCTTATGGCTGCCATGCGCCTGGACATCCCCGCGGTGTTCGTCTCCGGTGGGCCTATGGCTGCTGGGAGGGTCTCCTTCCGACAAGAGGCGATAGACCTGTCCACCGTCTTTGAAGGGGTGGGGGCTGTGAAGGCGGGGCGCATCACCCTCCAGCAGTTGCAAGAACTGGAGGAGCAGGCCTGCCCTACCTGTGGCTCTTGCTCGGGCATGTTCACCGCCAACTCCATGAACTGCCTAATGGAGGCCCTGGGCATGGCCCTGCCTGGCAACGGCACCGCCCTGGCCCTTTCCAAAGAGCGGGAGGAACTTATCTACAAGGCCGCCACGCACCTTGTGCGTATGGTGGAGCAAAACATTACCCCCAGGAAACTGGTCAACCTCTCCTCTATTGACAACGCCTTCGCCCTGGATGTGGCAATGGGAGGCTCCACAAACACTGTTCTCCACACCCTGGCTATCGCCCACGAGGCCGGAATCCGTTACCCCCTGGAACGCATCAACACCGTCTCGGAGCGGACGCCGTGCATCTGCAAGGTTGCCCCCTCCTCCTCCTACCACTTGGAAGATGTGCACCGGGCTGGGGGCATCTCGGCCATCCTCAAGGAACTCTCCAAGAGGCTCGGCCTCCTAGACCCATCCCGGCCTACAGTAACTGGGAAGACCCTGGGGGAGAACATAGCCAACGCAGAGACCCGCGACCCCCAGGTTATCCGCACCCTGGAGAACCCCTACTCGCATAGCGGGGGCTTGAAGGTGCTTTTCGGCAATCTGGCGCCACGCGGCGCTGTGGTCAAGACAGCCGGGGTAGCCCCCGAGATGATGCGGTTTGAAGGCAGCGCCAAAGTGTTCAACTCCCAGGAGGAGGCCCTGAAGGGTATCCTGGAGGGCGATGTGAAGCCTGGAATGGTGGTGGTTATCCGCTACGAGGGGCCAAAAGGAGGGCCGGGCATGCAGGAGATGCTAGCCCCTACTTCGGCTCTTATGGGTATGGGGCTGGGCGCCTCTGTGGCCCTGGTTACCGATGGGCGATTCAGCGGGGCCACCCGGGGGGCTTGCATAGGGCATGTTTCACCAGAGGCAGCCGAATGTGGCCCCATCGCCGCAGTCCGAGACGGCGACCGCATCCGCCTGGACCTCATCAGCGGCACGCTGGATGTGGTGCTTTCGGAGGGAGAACTCCAGGACCGCCTGCGCCGGGTGAAACCCTGGCACCAGCCGGTGCAAAGCCCCTGGCTGCGGCGCTATGCCGCCCTGGTTACTTCAGCCGACACAGGGGCCATCCTGCGCGTGCCCGGCGAAACCTAAAGCAAGGGCATCCCCCGGCGGGATTGAAGGTCTTTGCCCAACTTGAGAAGGCTGAAGGAGGCACCCCATGCCCAAGCGCATCGTCCTGGCCTATAGCGGAGGGCTAGACACCTCGGTGGCCATCCCTTGGATGAAAGAGAAATATGGCGCAGAGGTTATCGCCTTAACCTTGGACCTGGGGCAGGGGCGGGACCTGGACGCTATCCGACAGAAGGCCCTGCGCACCGGGGCCAGCAAGGCCCTAGTGGTGGATGCCCGTGAGGAGTTCATCCGCGAATATGTGTGGCGTGCCTTGAAGGCCGGCGCCATCTACGAGGGTGTCTACCCCCTTACCACAGCCCTGGGACGCCCCCTCATCGCCAAGCACCTGGTGCGCATCGCCCTGGAGGAGGGGGCCGACGCCGTGGCCCACGGGTGCACCGGCAAGGGCAATGACCAGGTGCGCTTTGACTTGGGCGTAATGGCCCTTGCCCCCCATCTGGAAGTCATCGCCCCAGTGCGCGAATGGGGCATGACACGGGACGAAGAGAAGGAATACGCCCGTGCCCGCGGGATCCCTGTGCCGGAGCAGAAGGGACGGGTCTATAGCATAGACGAGAACATCTTCGGACGCGCCATTGAGGGGGAAGACCTGGAAGACCCCTGGGACGAACCCCCCGAGGACGCCTTCGCCTGGACAAAACACCCCTCCCAGGCTCCCGAGAAGCCCCTCTATATGGAGATTGACTTCCAAGGCGGCATACCCGTCGCCCTTAATGGCGAGACCCTGGGCCCCGTTGCCCTTGTCCAACATCTTAACCAGGTGGCGGGCGAGCACGGCGTTGGGCGTATTGACCATCTGGAGAACCGCCTTGTGGGCATCAAGTCCAGAGAGGTGTATGAGGCGCCGGCCGCTGTGGTGCTCCACACGGCGCACCGCGCCCTGGAGACCGCCACCCTCTCTAAGGAGCAACTGCGCTTCAAAGAGATCGTAGCCCAGCAGTATGCGGATCTGGTCTACAACGGCCTATGGTTCACTGCCCACCGCCAGGACCTGGATGCATATGTAGACAGCACCCAACGCTTCGTAACGGGGGCGGTGCGCCTGCGTCTCTTCAAGGGCACTGCTATGGTTGCGGGCCGCAAGTCTCCCTACTCCCTATACAGCCACCGCCTTGCCACCTACGGCAAAGGGGATGTCTACGACCATAGGGCGGCAGTGGGTTTCATCCGCGTCTTCGGCCTGCCGGTGCGCACCCAGGCAGAGGTGCAAGGCATAGCCCGGGTAGAACACCCGCCCACCAGAAAAAACTAAGGTAAGCAAAGGCTCAATACCCCGGACACAGGAGGGCTAGGATGCTGGAAGGTGCAAAAGCCGAGGCACAACGCCAGATCGTCAACACCGTGCGGGAGTGGGTGGAGAAAGAGGTCATCCCCCTGGCCGACAGGTATGAGCACGACGATATCTACCCACACGAACTGATCCCCCAGATGCAAGAGATGGGCCTCTTCGGCCTGAACATCCCCGAAGAATACGGGGGCCTGGGGCTGGACTACACCACCTTCGCCATGGTTTTTGAGGAGATCTCCCGGGGGTGGATGGCTGTTAGCGGTATCATTGGCTCCCACCACATCCTGACCCATATCCTGGTGCACTACGGCACGGAGGAGCAGAAGCGCCGCTTACTCCCCGCGTTGGCCAGGGGCGAGAAGCGGGGAGGGCTGGCCCTCACCGAGCCTAACGCCGGAAGCGATGTTCAGTCTATTCAGACCACTGCACGCAAAGATGGCGAGGAGTATGTTATCAACGGCACCAAGATGTTCATCACCAATGGCCTGCACGGCACTACCTTCGCCCTGCTGGCCAAGACCGACCCCGCTGCCCAACCTCCCTACCGGGGGATGTCCTGCTTCGTGGTGGAGAAGGGGCCGGGCTTCACCGTGGGCCGCAAACTGGACAAACTGGGCTACCGTGGCGTGGACACTGTGGAACTGATTTTCAGCGACTACCGCTGCCCCACCGACAACCTGGTAGGGGGCAAGGAGGGGGAAGGCTTCAAGCAGGTGATGAGCGGGCTGGAGGGGGGACGCATCAATGTGGCGGCGCGGGCGGTGGGTATCGCCACTGCCGCCTTCGAGCGGGCCATCCGCTACGCTCAGCAGAGAAAGGCCTTCGGCCGGCCCATCGCCGAGCACCAGGCCATCCAACTTATGCTGGCCGATATGTATACAAAGATCCAGGCGGCACGCCTCCTCACCTATGAAGCGGCCCGTAAGAAGGATGCCGGAGAGCGGGCAGACCTGGAGGCGGGGATGGCCAAACTCTTCGCCAGCGAGGTCTGTGTGGAGACAACCCTGAACGCTATGCGCATCCACGGAGGCGTGGGATACCTGCGCGACCTACCTCTGGAGCGCTACTACCGGGATGCCCCCCTTATGGTCATAGGCGAGGGCACCAGCGAGATCCAGCGTCTAGTTATTGCACGCCAACTGCTCCAGCGCTACAAGGCGGTGTAAGGGCCTCTATGAGCATCTTCGAAGCCGGCAAGGGCAAGCCCCACATCGCCTACGCCGCCTCTTTGCGCTACGACCGCCGCCTCTATCGGCAGGATATAGCCGGCTCCATCGCCCACGCCCGCATGCTGGCCAGGCAAGGCATCATCTCGGAAAAGGATGCGGAACTTATTGTTATGGGGCTGGGGGCCATCCGCCGAGAGATAGAAGAAGGCACCTTCCCCTGGCGGGAGGACCTAGAAGACATCCACATGAACATAGAGGCACGCCTGCACGACCTCATCGGCGAGCCGGCAGGGCGCCTCCACACCGCCCGCTCCCGCAACGACCAGGTGGCCACCGACATGCGCCTCTACACCAAAGAGGTGATAGGGGAAACTCTTCAGCGAGTGCGGGCACTGCAGGGAACCCTGCTGCAGAAAGCCGAAGCCCACCTGGACACCGTCCTACCTGGCTATACACATCTCCAGCGCGCCCAACCTGTCCTGCTGTCCCATCACCTGCTAGCCTATTTCTGGATGTTGGAGCGGGACGCCCAGCGCTTCCGTCAAGCCTACCAGCAGGCGGATGTGCTCCCCCTGGGGAGCGGGGCACTGGCCGGCGTCCCATACCCCGTTGACCGGGAGTTTGTGGCCCGGGAACTAGGCTTCTCCCGTATCAGCGAGAACAGCATGGACGCCGTTTCAGACCGCGACTTCCTAGTGGACTATATGGCGGCGGCGGCGCTGTGCATGGTGCACCTGTCCCGCCTGGCCGAGGAACTGGTGGTTTGGTCTTCGGAAGAGTTCGGGTTTGTGCGCCTGGCCGAGGCATATACCACTGGCTCCAGCATTATGCCCCAGAAGCGCAACCCCGTCTTCGCTGAACTGGCCAGGGCACGGGTGGGGCGGGTCCTAGGGCACCTGGTGGGCCTTCTGACGGTGCTCAAAGGCCTCCCCCTTACCTACAACAGCGACCTCCAGGAAGACAAGGAGGCCTTTTTTGACACGGTGGATACCATCCTGCCTACCCTGGAGGTGACGGAGGCTATGCTCCGGAGCATGGAGGTGGACGCAGGGCGCATGCGCCAGGCGGCCGAAGGGGGCACCCTACTGGCCACCGACTACGCTGATTACTTGGTGCGCAAGGGGATGCCCTTCCGCCAGGCCCATACCCTGGTGGCCGACCTGTGTCGCTACGCCCTGGCCCAGGGGAAGGGCCTGCGCAACCTCTCCCTGGAGGAACTGCGCCGATTCTCCCCCCTTTTTGATGAGGATGTGCTTGGGATAGATGCCCTGGCCTCTGCCGAGGCCCGGCGTGCGCTGGGGGGCACCGCCCCCTCCCAGGTGCGCAATCAACTGGCCCTGGCCCGCCGGTGCTGGGAGCAGGGCAAGCGGGACCACCCCTGCCCATGAGGATTTCATATGGAGCGGCCAGCCCTTGCCGTCAAAATCGCACCCTCCATCCTCTCCGCCGACTTCGCCCGCCTGGGGGAGCAGGTGGCCGAAGCGGTGCGCGCCGGAGCCGAGTATATCCACCTGGACATCATGGATGGCCACTTCGTCCCAAACCTCACATTCGGCCCTGGCGTGGTGGAGGCCCTCCGCCCTTATAGCCCCGTCCCCCTTGATGTGCACCTGATGATAGAACGCCCCGAGGCTTTCATCCCCTGGTTTGCCCGTGCTGGGGCCGATATCCTCACCGTCCACGCCGAGGCGTGCCCCCACCTGCACAGGGTTATCCACCAGGTAAAAGACCTGGGCAAGCGGGCAGGTGTAGCCATCAACCCTGCCACACCACTTTCAGCCATAGAGGAGGTCCTCCCCGACCTGGACCTGGTGCTGGTGATGACGGTGAACCCTGGCTTCCCTGCCCAGGCCTTCATCCCTACCATGCTGGAGAAGGTGCGTCGCCTGCGCCGCCTGCTAGACGAGCAGGGCCTGGGGGCTGAACTGGAGGTGGACGGGGGCGTCAACCCTCAGACGGCTCCGCAGGTAGTGCACGCAGGGGCAAGGGTGCTGGTGGCTGGCTCTGCTATCTTCCACCCGGGGGAGACGGTGGCCCAGGCGTTGGCCAAACTGCGTGTTAGCGCCATCCAGGCCCTGGAGAGGGCGCGCCTCCCCTAAGAGGAGGGTTGCCGTGGCGCTACTGGTCAAGCGTATCTACGCCCCCGCCCAAGAGGGGGACGGCTACCGTGTGCTAGTGGACCGCCTGTGGCCCCGGGGCCTTCCCCGCTCCCAGGCGCGAGTGGACGCCTGGCTGAAGGACCTGGCCCCTAGCGATGCCCTGCGCCGGTGGTTTGGCCACGACCCCCAGCGCTGGGAGGAGTTCCAGAGGCGTTACAGGGAGGAACTGCAAACCCCACACAAGCAGGCCCTCCTGAACGACCTGGCCCAAAGGGCACGCACAGGAACGGTAACCCTCCTTTTCGCCGCCCGAGACGAGGAGCACAACAATGCCATAGCCCTGCAGCGCATTCTAGAAAGCCAGATAAAAGGGGACGAATGAACCTGGAGGAAACGGGGTGGCTCTGTAGGCAGATTGTGGAGCAGAGCATGGACGCCATTATCGTGGCGGACAGGGAGGGGGTTATCCGCCTCTGGAATAGGGGGGCGGAGGCGGTGTTTGGCTGGACGGCAGGGGAAGCGATAGGGCGCTCCCTGGACATCATTATTCCGGAGAGGCACAGGGCGCGCCATTGGGAGGGATATCGGCGGGTGATGGAAACGGGGGTAACACGCTACGGGCGAGAGGTGCTGGCAGTGCCGGCGTTGAAGAAGGATGGCTCTCGCGTCTCCATAGAGTTCACTATTGTCCTGATAAGGGGCGATGCTGGGAAGGTGATAGGGGTGGGGGCGGTGATACGGGATGTAACGGCGCGGTGGGAGCGTGAGCGGGCGACGCTGGAGCGTTTGAAGGCCCTAGAGGCGCAGGTGCAGGCCCTCCAGGGGGGGTAGACAATCTCTGCAATCAACCAGCCAGTTTGTCTTTCTGGGCTTGATAATCCGTGCCGCGCCTCAGC
>JBKBKV010000042.1:0-15593 GCA_046294495.1 Dehalococcoidia bacterium
CCCCCACTCCTCCAGCAGTGCGCGCCGCAGTTTCCCCTCGTCTATCCCTTCGGGCACCACCACGGTGGTCAGTTGGGGAAGGCGGTAAGGCGCCTCCACCAGCAGACGCAGGCCCAGGGCCTGAAGGCCCTCCCATAGGGCCTGGGCGACCTGCCGGTGGCGCCCCCAGCGAGCCTCTAGGCCCTCCCCTAGAATGATGCGCAAGCCCTCGTGCAGCCCGTAGAGAAGGTTCACCGGCGCTGTATGATGATACATCCTCGGCCCACCCCAGTAGGAGCGGTGCAGGGTAAGGTCCAGGTAGAAGGAGCGCACCTTCTGGGAGCGGCTCAGGATGGCCTTCTCCGCCCGAGGGCTAACGGTGATAGGGGCCAGCCCCGGAGGGCACCCCAAGCACTTCTGCGAGGCGCTGTAGCAGAAGTCTATCCCCCAGGCGTCTACCTCCAACGGTGAGCCTCCCAGGGAGGTAACAGCATCCACCAGCAGGAGGCAGTTATAGCGCCGAGCCAGAGCGGCCATGGGTTCTATGGGCTGAAGGACGCCGGTAGAGGTCTCGGCGTGGACAACAGCCAGGACTTTTACTTTGGGGTGCTTACGCAGTTCCTGTTCTATTGCTTCAGGATCAAGGGGGCGCCCCCACTCCCCAGGCACTGTGGCAACGGTTGCCCCATAACGGCGGGCAATCTCCGCCAGGCGCTCCCCGAAGAAGCCGTGCGTCCCCACCACTACCACATCCCCAGGCTCCACCAGGTTAGCGATACCCGTCTCCATCCCAGCGGTGCCCGTGCCGGGCATGGCGATGGTCAGGCCATTCTGGGTGCGGAAGAGGGCGCGAAGCATCTGCGCCAGGTCGTCCATGGTCCGCATCCAGAGGGGGTCCAGGTAGCCCAGGGCAGGGGCGCTCAGGGCTTGCAGGACACGGGGATGCACATTGCTGGGGCCAGGCCCCAGGAGAAGACGAGGGGGCACCTGGAGGGGGGCAACCTGGGGCAAGGTAGTCTGCGCCATACACGCCTCCTATTTGAAGTGTGGGCCTACGCTCATCCATCCTAGCACACCCCCTTGAGGGTGTTACGACGGAAGGCGGGAGCCGACAAAGTCCCTATACCCTGCCAGGAACTCTGAGCACCCCACAGGGCGCCTCCCCTCCAGGTGTAAGCGCAGGAGGGCCAAGATACCCCGCCCGCACTGCACACCCACCGGAGCGGGAGCACCCCGGGGCAGGGCCACAACAGTGCCCGGGGGATGAACGGTATCTTCGGGCCAGGGGCGGGCCGCCAGCACCTTCAGCATCCTCCCCTTCCAGCGGGTAAAGGCGCCGGGCCACGGGTCGTAGGCCCGCACCGCTCGCCAAAGGCGCTCTGCCGAGTGAGCAAAGTCCAACCAGCCGTCCTCTTTCGTGAGGAGAGGGGTGGTGGTAGCCTGCACAGGGTCTTGTGGCAAGGGAGAAATGCCTCCGCGTGCCCAGCGCTCCAGCGTCTCCACCATCAGACTGGCCCCCAGCAGGAAGAGGCGCTCCGTTAGGGTGTGGGCAGTGTCCTCATCCCGTATCGGTTCCTCCCGTTGGGCCAGGAGGGGGCCGGTGTCCAGCCCGGCGTCCATCAACATTACCGTTACCCCCGTTACAGCATCGCCGTTGAGGATGGCAGCGGGGACTGGAGACGGCCCTCGGTATCTGGGGAGCAAAGAGGGATGCAGGTTCAGGCATCCCAGAGGGGGGATGTTCAGCACCTCAGGAGGCAGAATTTTCCCGTAGGCCGCCACAATGACCGCGTCAGGGGCCAGGCGGCGCAAGGTCTCCTGGGCCTCGGCCCGGCGCAGGGTAGGGGGCTGGAAAACAGGGAGGCCCTTGCCCTGCGCCCACACCTTTATGGGTGGAGGCTCGGGCTGCCTGCCCCGCCCGGCAGGTTTGTCGGGCTGGGTGAATACGCCCACCACCTGGTGCCCGGCCGTTAGCAAGGCCTCCAGCACAGGGATGGCGAAGGCAGGGGTGCCCATAAAGACCAGGCGCATCGCGCCTCTATTGTAGCGCCCCCGCCTTTGGAGTATCCCCTTGCGGGTATTCCCTCCAGGCCCTCTTCCCCCCAAATTCTGGTCCTCTGGCAGGCCATGACCCTGGGCATACGGCGCAGAATCGGCTACCATGGCAATTTCGCAAGGTGGGGCAAAAAGCATGAGCGCTAACGCCATTGTGGTTCGGGGAGCACGGGAGCACAACCTCAAGGGCATAGATGTAACCATCCCGCGCAACCGGTTTGTGGTCATCACAGGGGTCTCCGGGTCGGGGAAGAGTTCACTGGCCTTTGACACCATCTACGCTGAAGGGCAACGCCGTTATGTGGAGTCCCTCTCCGCCTACGCCCGCCAGTTCCTGGGGAGGCTGGAAAAACCCGATGTAGAGGACATCCAGGGCCTTTCCCCCGCCATCTCCATAGACCAGAAGGGCGTCTCCCACAACCCCCGCTCCACGGTGGGCACCATCACCGAGATATACGACTACCTGCGCCTGCTCTTCGCCCGTGCTGGCATCCCCCACTGCCCCCAGTGTGGGCGCCCCGTCCAGAAGCAGACGGTGGAGCAGATTGTAGACGCCATCTTTGCCCTCCCCCACAGCACCCGCCTGATGGTGTTGGCCCCTGTGGTGCGCGACCGTAAAGGGGAGCATAAGGATGTGCTGGAATCTGCACGCAAGAAAGGCTTCCAGCGGGTGCGGGTGGACGGCATCCTCTACGACCTTGGGGAGCGCATAGAACTGGACAAGGACAAGCGCCACACGGTAGAAGTAGTGGTGGACCGCCTGGTTACAGGGGAGGGGCTGGAACGGGGGCGCGTCCACAACTCGGTGGACACGGCTTTGCGCCTGGCCGAAGGGGTGGTGGGCGTCTCCCTGGTGGACAGGAAAGAGGAACTGGTCTTCGCCGAGCAGTTCGCCTGCCCCTACTGCGGCATCAGCATGCCCGAGCCGGAGCCCCGCACCTTCTCCTTCAACAACCCCCACGGGGCGTGCCCCGAGTGCACCGGGCTAGGCTTCAAACTGGAACTGGACCCGGAATACATTGTCCCTAACCCCGACCTAACCCTGGCCGAGGGGGCCATCATCCCCTGGACGCGCATGGGCTCCTCCAGCCCATGGTATCGGAGCCTCCTGGAATCTCTGGCCCGCGCCTATGGCTTCTCCCTACACACCCCCTGGAAATCCCTCCCCCGCTGGGTGCAAGACCTGGTGCTCTTTGGCAACAGCGACCGCTCCTTCACTATGCGCCACCGAACCCAGCAGGGCCACATCTACTCCTGGGAGACCACCTTTGAGGGGGTAATCCCCAACCTGATGCGCCGCTACCGGGAGACGGAATCGGACTACATCCGCGCGGAGATTGAGCGCTATATGACCCAACGCCCCTGCCCAAAGTGCAAGGGGAAACGCCTGAAACCCGAAGCCCTGGCCGTAAAGGTGTGTGGCAAGAACATAATGGAGGTGTGCGCCCTTACCGTTGAAGAGGCCTCCCGCTGGGTCGCCGACATCCAGCGAGAGCACCCCACGGACGGTGGCGAGGTGCTTACCCCCCGCCAGCGCCTTATCGCCCGTCAGGTGCTCAAAGAGATCTCCACCCGCCTCCAGTTCCTTTTGGACATCGGCCTGGACTACATTACCCTGGACCGCATGGCTAGCACCCTGTCAGGGGGCGAGGCCCAACGCATCCGCCTGGCCACCCAGATAGGCTCGGGGCTGACAGGGGTGCTGTATGTATGCGACGAGCCTTCGGTGGGCCTCCACCCGGTGGACGACCACCGCCTCATCGCTACTCTGAAGCGCCTGCGCGACCTGGGAAACACCATTATCGTGGTAGAGCACGACGAGGCCATCATCCGCGCTGCCGACTGGGTTATTGACCTGGGACCAGGGGCAGGGGAACACGGAGGCTATGTGGTGGCCCAGGGCACCGTGCAAGACATCATGGCCTGTCCCCAGTCCATTACAGGGGCATATCTGGCGGGGCGAAGGTGCATCCCCCTCCCATCCAGGCGGCGTCCCGGCAATGGCCTCTTCCTGGAGGTGGTAGGGGCGCGGGCCAACAACCTGAAGAGCATCACCGTGCGCTTCCCTCTGGGCACCCTTACCTGCGTAACAGGGGTGTCGGGCTCCGGCAAGAGCACCCTGGTATATGACATCCTCTACAAGCGCTTGGCCCAGCACTTCTACCGCTCCAAGGAGAAGCCCGGCCCCCACCGTGCCATCCACGGCCTGGAACACCTGGATAAGGTGGTCAATGTGGACCAATCCCCCATCGGGAGGACGCCCCGCTCCAATCCCGCCACCTATGTGGGCGTCTTCACCCCTATTCGGGAACTCTTCGCCCAACTGCCCGAGGCTAAACTGCGGGGCTATGCACCAGGGCGTTTCTCCTTCAATGTGCGAGGCGGACGGTGCGAAGCGTGCGAAGGGGAAGGCTACACCCAGATCCAGATGCAGTTCCTCCCCGATGTAACGGTGCCCTGCGAGGTGTGCAAGGGGCGACGCTACACCCGCGAGGCCCTGGAGGTGAAGTTCAAGGGCTACTCCATCGCCGATGTGCTGGATATGACAGTGGAGCAGGCCTTGGAAGCGTTCCGCGACATCCCCCGCATCCGTTCCAAACTGGAGACCATGCGAGATGTGGGGCTGGGCTACATCCGCCTGGGCCAGCCGGCTACCACCCTCTCCGGGGGCGAGGCCCAGCGGGTGAAACTGGCCGCCGAACTGTCCCGCCGGGCCACAGGGCGCACCCTTTACATCCTGGACGAGCCCACCACCGGCCTCTCCTTTGAGGACTGCGCCTATCTCTTGCGGGTGCTCCACCGCCTGGTGGATATGGGAAATACGGTTATCCTGATTGAGCACCACCTGGACATGATCAAGAACGCCGACTGGATTATTGACCTGGGGCCGGGGGCAGGAGAGCGAGGGGGCCAGGTGGTATGCGTGGGCACCCCGGAGGAGGTGGCCAACCACCCCGAAAGTTACACCGGGCAGTTCCTGCGCCGAGTGCTGGGCGTAAGGGCAGGGGTGGGGTAGAGCACACAGGCGCAGAATGCAGAATGTGGGGCGTGGAAGCGTGTGGAAAGCCTTTGTAGGGCTGGCTCTCATCGCCCTGGGAACGCTCCTGCTACTGGAGAGGCTGGGAGTAGTAGAGAGGGCTTTGGCCATGTGGTGGCCCGCATTCCTTATCGCCCTGGGGTTAGCGGTGCTGGTGCAAGGCCTCCTCAGGAGGTAGTCGCGTGTTTCGTCCCCCCTTCTGGCTCCAACTGGCGGGCGTATTCCTTATCGCCATAGGGGTGGTGCTTCTGCTAAATGCCTTGGGGGTGGCCCTGGTAGCCGTTCTGGATGTGGTGGTGGGGGCTGGAGCGGTGCTCCTTATTGTGGTGGGATTGCGCCTTCTGCGCCGCTCCCGCTGGGTGCGCCAGGAGCCTTTCACCGACATTATGCTAGGCAGTATTCGGCGTGGCTCCGAGTGGGAAGTTACCTCCACCAAGTTCGCTGTGGGCATTGGCCAGGTGCACCTGGACCTCTCCCAGGCCCGTGTGCCTGTGGGGGAACACTACCTCCTGGTGGACTGCATTATCGGGAGCGTGCGCATTGTTCTCCCCGCCGATGTGGGGATAACCGTGTCGTGTCAGGTGTCCCTTGGGGAGATAGTGGCCTTCGGGCAGAGGATGGAGGGGATAGGGCGGCGTTTCAGTATGCGGACCCCCGACTACGAGCGCCACGAGAGGCGCATCGCCCTGGAGGCCACCGCCACCATCGGCCAGGTCCAACTCTCCCGCGTTGCAGGGGCTACTGTGCCGCAAGCCCTTCCTGCTGTGCCCATCCCACCGTAGGAGGGCCTCCCGGAGATGCCCCCCCTTGCCCGCTGGTTCATACGCCTTTCCTTGATCTACCTGGCCCTTGCCCTGCTTCTGTGGACAGTTCAGGCGCTGGGCTGGGTGGGGGCTGTTCCTGGATGGGTGGGGGCCCTTTCCCCGGCGGCGCTGCACCTCTTCTTTGTGGGATGGGCCACCCAGATGATTATGGGCGTGGCCTACTGGATGTTCCCCCGGGAGCGCCAGCGCCCTTACGGGATACAGGCCCTTGCCCTGGCTACTCTCCTTTTGTTGAACGGGGGGCTGGCGCTCCGCTTGGTAGGGGAACCTCTCCACACCCTCTATCCTGGCACAGGCTGGGGCTGGGTGCTGGTAGCCTCGGGGGCGTTGCAGTGGCTGGCAGGCGTGGCCTTCGTAGCCAACACCTGGGGACGCATCCGAGGGCGGTGAGATGCCAACCCTGAGCCGCTGGGCCATCGGGGCAAGCCTGGCCTACTTGCTCCTGGGCTTCTCCCTGGGAGCGCTTCTTCTAGCCCAGAAGGGGATAGGGGTGCACCCCCTCCTGTGGCGTCTGCTCCCCCTGCACCGGGAAGCGCTGATGCTGGGCTGGATGGTGCAGATGGGGATGGGGGTAGCTTACTGGGTCTTCCCCCGCATTGCCCGCCAAAGGCGACGGGAGGGTTTCGCCTGGCTCGCTCTCCTGATGCTAAACGGCGGGCTGTGGGTAGCGGGCCTTGCCCCCGCCCTGGGCCTGCATGGGTGGGTTTTGGGGGCAGGGCGCGTAGCGGAGGTAGCCGCTGTGGGAGCCTTCGCCATCCACATCTTCCCACGGGTGCGCCTGCCCCCGCCGGAGGCGGGTGCCCCGCCGAATCCCTAATAGTCGCCCCCCTTGGCGTAGGGATAACTCCACAGGGCAACCTGCAGCACCACCGCCTTGAACCACGCATGATGCATCTTGTCTACTTCTTCGGGAGAGTGGCCCTTCTTGGCCAGAAAAGGGCGTATGGTGGCAGTAATGGGGTAGATGAAAGCGATAAGGTAGCGTAAGGGGATGTGCGGCACCGACTGCACCCTGTCCGTCTGGTTCTTCTTGGTGCGGTGGTGGCGCAGGCCAATTTCGTGCTGGTAGTCCAGCCATTCCTGATCATAGCGACGGTTGCAGGTGTCCAGAATCCACTGGCCGAAGCGCTTGCGCACCGCACCCAGGTAGTCGGCGTTGGGCTTGCCATCGGGGCCGGAGAAGTAATAAACCAGGTGGGGATGGGACCCCACAAACCCATACCAAAGGTCAAGTATCTGCTCCACCTGGTCGGCCAGCACCTGCCCGGCCATGCGCAGGTAACGCTCATCCTCTTCAGTGAAGAGGACCGACCTCTTTAGCAGGTCAAACTCCTGAAGAGAAACGGGAGAGCGGGGCACGGCGCCCGTGCCGTAGGTGTAACCGGGGATGGAAACTGTGCTCACCTTGCCCTCCTAAAACGACGGGTGTTACAATTTCAAGCAAACTAGATGGGGAGTTTCCCCGTCAATTCCGCACTTCCTGGTAACCTGGTTACCGAAAGGAAACTTCCATGAGCCTGGGGCAGATCTCTCGCCTACGAGTGGGCCAGCAGGAAGAGGCATGGCCCCCCTTCCTGGCCTGCAAATGGTCGCTGAGCCTTGTTAGGGAGTTATTGCGCGGACACTACCGCCCCTCAGAGTTACAGAGGCGTATCCCCGGCCTCACCCGTAAGGTGCTCTATGACCGCTTGCGTAAACTCCAGCAAGCGGGGCTGGTGTTGCCAGTGAGCACGGGAAGGTATCCTCTGCGGGTGGAATACCGCCTCACCGAATGGGGGAAGGGGCTGGCTCCCCTAGTGGACGCCCTGTTAGGAGACGGCGTTCCTGCCTCGGCGGTGGCGGAGGTGCTGAAGTGCAAGTGGATGCGAGAGATCCTGCACCTGCTACGAGAACGCCCCTACCGCACCAACGAAATGAAGCGTGCGATGGGTTACATCAGCAACAAGGTGCTGGCCGAGCGCCTGGCCAAACTGGAAGCCCTGGGCCTGGTGCAAAGGCAGGTGGTGGCTACTAAAGGGGTTCGGGTCATCTATGGGCTGACGCCCCTGGCACAAGGGTGGACGGCCCTGAAAACGGTGCTGGCTCCCCCTAACGGGAGAGGGTAACCCCCTCCCCTTCCACCACCTCGCCAATGGGCAGGGCCTCGGGGAAGGCGCGGCGGGCGGCGTCTACAGCGTCGGGATGCACCGCCACCACCATCCCAATACCCATATTGAAGACACGGAACATCTCCCGCTCCTCAACTTGCCCCACCTGCTGGATCAAGCGGAAGAGGGGGGGCACCTCCCACGCCCCCAGGTGGAAACGCGCCCCCAACCCGGCTGGCAGGATGCGGGGGACATTCTCAATCAGCCCCCCGCCGGTGATGTGGGCCATGCCTTGCGCATATGGCAGCAAGGACAATAGCGCAGGATAATAGGGGCGATGGGGCATCAGCAAGGCCTCCCCTAGGGTAACCCCCAGTTCGGGGAGCCACCGCTCCAAGACCACAGGCTCTTCGTCTATGCGGAAGATACGACGCACCAGGGAATAGCCGTTGGTGTGCAGTCCACTGGAGGGGATCCCCAGAAGCACATCCCCTTTGCGAATGTCTCGCCCTGTCAGCAATGAACCCCCTTCCACCACCCCCACTATAAACCCCACCAGGTCAAAGTCGTCTCCGTGGTAGACGCCGGGGAGTTCGGCGGTCTCGCCTCCAATCAGGGCACACCCAGCATCCCGGCACGCCCTCACCATCCCCCGGGCGATGGCCTCCACCCTCCCCGGGACGAGGTGTCCGAAGGCCATGTAGTCCAGGAAGAAGAGGGGGCGCGCCCCGCAAGCGAAGATGTCGTTGACGCAGTGGTTCACCACATCCTGCCCCACCCCTTCGTAGCGCCCCATAAGGGCGGCCACCTTCAGTTTAGTGCCCACCCCATCGGTGTGGGCCACCAGGACAGGGTTGCAGAAACCCTCCAGGCGGAAGAAGCCACCAAAAAAGCCAATATCCCCCAGCACACCCGGGGTAAAGGTGGTGCGGGCCAGGCGGCGGATGCGCTCCTTGGCCAGGGCGGCGGCGTCCCTGTCTACCCCCGCGCCCTTATAGGTGTAGCCGGGCATCTAGCCCTCCTTGGGTGGCTCCTCTTTGACCTCTATGCGTTTGCGCTGACGAGGGGCCTCCTCTCGCTCAACGGCCTCAATCTCCTGAATGGCCCGGTCCAAGAGGGCGCGCAGGCCCAGGAGGAACTCCCGCCCTGCGGAACGCAGGTGGGCACGGGACTCGGGGGGCACCACCTCCCGTAGGCGGCGGGGGCGGAAGCGCACCATCACCTCCCCCCCAGGGCCAAAGTGGACCTCTACCATGCGCTCGCTCATGTCGCCTCCTTCACGGGGATGTTGCAGGTGCTCTCCCTTGAGCATATGGAGCGACCCTACGCCCGTGGAAGCGGATGCGTAGGGTGTTGCCATCCAGGGTGGCGTCTTTCACCCCCAGGCCTAGTAGCATGCGGGGGAGGAAGACGGTGCGCCGATAGGAGCCTACCTGCACCACCAGTTCCTCCACACTGCTCTGGAACAGCGAAATGTCACCCTTGGCAGCGAAGGGGAGTTTCAGCAAGAGCAGGTGGTCTTCCCCCTCCCGGCGAATTTCCTGGGGGTTGCCGGCGTGGAAAATGCAGACGGGGTCCTGCTCGCCGTAGAGGACGCGGGCCATCTCCCGCAGGGCATCCAGGCCCACCACCTCCCTGCTGAAGAGGGGGACAGTCAGGATGGGTATGGGGGAGAAGGCCTCCCGAATCATCTGGAAGTATTTGGCTTGGCTGCCACGCCAGGTCTGGAAGTAGGGGTCAGTAACATCTGGGGGGATAAGACGGTTGCAGATAACCAGGTCGGTGTTGTAGCCGTAGAGGTTTAGGTAAGTGAAGGAGCGCTGAGTCTCCTTCACCACCATCTTCTCGGCGTTGACCACCAGGCGCACCGAGGCGTGCTGGTGGTCAGTCAGCAGGGCCTGCATGGCCTCCAGCTGCTGGTAGAGGCTCTCAATGCTGGCGAAGACAGGCTCCCCAGGCACAGGGAGGCCCAGGGTAACTTTGGCCAGCGGCCCCAGGGTCTGGGCGGTGCGCTTGCCGATGGGGAAGAGGCGACGCATATACCAGCGGGCCATGTCGGGGAAACTGAGCAGGCGCATGGTCTCCCCGGTGGGGGCGCAGTCCACCACTAGCAAATCGCACGCACCTGCCTGGGCGTGGCGCGTGATGTAGAGGAGACCCACCAGTTCATCCATGCCGGGGAAGATGGCAATTTCCTCCGCCACCACCTCGTCCACCCCCTGCCACTGGAGGAGCGCGGTAAGCCAGTCCCGCACGGTGCTCCAGTAGCGTTCCAGTTCCTTGAGCACATCAATCTCCTGCCCCCAGAGGTTGGAGGTGATAGGAGTGGGGTCTGGCCCCAGGGGGTGGTCAAAGGAGTCGCTGAGGGAGTGGGCGATATCGGTGCTCATCACTATGGTCTTGTATCCGAGGTCGGCGGCTCGCACGGCGGTGGCGGCTGCCACACTGGTCTTGCCTACGCCACCTTTGCCGGTGTAGAGGATGATGCGCATGGGGTGCTCCTTATACATCCAGGTTGCGCACCTGGTGGGCATAGGCGAAGATGAAGTTTTTGCGCGGCTCCACCTGGTCGCCCATCAGGATGGTGAAGAGTTCATCAGCACGCCTGGCGTCCTCCAGTGTTACATGAAGGATAGAGCGAGTTGCCGGGTTCAGGGTGGTTTCCCACAACTGCTGGGGGTTCATCTCCCCCAGACCCTTATAGCGCTGGATAACAACCCCTTTGGCCTTCTCCAGGCGTTTCAGGAAAGAGTCCTTCTGGGCTTCGGTATAGGCATAGAGCACCTCTTTGCCGGCCTGAACCCGGTAGAGAGGAGGCTGGGCAATATAGAGGTGGCCATTAGTAATAAGGGGGCGCATGTTGCGGAAGAAGAAGGTGAGCAGGAGAGTGCGGATATGGCTTCCATCCACATCGGCATCGGTCATAATGATAACCCGGTGGTAGCGGAGTTTAGCCAGGTTCAGGTCCTCCCCTATGCCGGCGCCCAAGGCGGCCACCAGTGCCCGAATCTCCTCATGGGAGAGAACCTTATCGGGGCGAGCCTTCTCCACGTTCAGAATTTTCCCCTTCAGGGGCAGGATAGCCTGGAAGCGCCTATCTCGCCCCATCTTGGCGGAGCCTCCAGCCGATTCCCCCTCCACGATGAACAGTTCGCAGAGGGAGGGGTCGCGTTCGGAGCAGTCGGCCAGTTTGCCGGGGAGTGAGGCGCCGTCCAGGGCGTTCTTGCGGAGCACCATTTCACGGGCACGGCGGGCCGCCTCCCGGGCCCTGGCGGCCGTGAGGCACTTGCCCACGATGCGGGCGGCATCGGAGGGGTGGTCTTCCAGGTATACGGTCAAGCCCTCCCCCACCACCGAGTCCACTACCCCCTTTACTTCGGGGTTCCCCAGTTTAGCCTTGGTCTGCCCCTCAAACTGCGGGTTCACAAGGCGCACGGCCAGCACCGCCGTGAGGCCCTCCCGCACATCCTCCCCCTGGAGGTTGGGCTGGTCGTCCTTCAGGAGTTTCTGCTTGCGGGCGTAGTCGTTGATGGCGCGGGTAAGGGCAGAGCGGAAGCCCGTAAGGTGAGTGCCCCCTTCGGCTGTGGGGATGCAGTTGGCGAAGGTGAAGACCGCCTCGCTCACTTCGTCGGTATACTGGAGGGCACAGTCCACCTGGATAGAGTCCACCGTGCGGGAGATGGCGACAACGGGGTGCAAGGGCTGGCGGGCGCGGTTGTAGTGGGCCACCATGCTGGCCACCCCACCCTCAAAGTAGAAGGTGCCCTCCTCACCGGTGCGCAGGTCGACCAGGCTGATCTCCAGCCCAGGCACCAGATATGCCACCTCACGGAAGCGCTCCGCCAGGATATCAAAATCGTAGTCCAGTTTCTCAAAGATGTCGGTGTCGGGAAGAAATGCGATGGTGGTGCCACTCCCCTCAGATGCCCCCACATCCTGAACGGGGCCAGTAGGGCGACCTTTGCGGAACTCCTGGCGGTAGCGCCGACCGTTGCGGCGCACCTCGGCCCAAAACCAGGTGGAAAGAAAGTTGACCACCGACGCCCCCACCCCGTGCAGGCCCCCAGCCACCTTATAGGTGCCGTTGCCGAACTTGGCCCCGGCGTGGAGGGTGGTGAGCACCGTCTCCAGGGCTGATTTGCCTGTAACGGGGTGGGTCTCCACCGGGATGCCACGCCCATTGTCCTCTACAGTTACCGAGCCATCTCCCCCCAGGGTAACCTGGATGCGGTTGCAATAGCCAGCCAGCGCCTCGTCCACGGCGTTGTCCACAATTTCATACACCAGGTGGTGGAGGCCACGCTGGTCGGTGCTCCCCACATACATACCGGGGCGTCGGCGCACCGCCTCCAACCCCTCTAATACCTGAATAGACTCCGCCGTATACTCCTGCACGCCTGCCGCCTTGTCCTTGATGTCCACCATATCTACTACCTCCGGAGGGACAAGCCCTCTGCTTTTTGCGAAGTTGGTGATTGGGGCGGGGGCTTATGCCCTTAGCCCGGCCGCCCGTTCCCGGTAGAAGACCATGCTCGCCGCTGTGATGCCCGTGGCGATGAAGGCGTAAAGGGCACTAGCCACCAGGGCACCGGGGAGGCTCCCAGCAATACGCTCCAGAAGGATGCGCAAGCCCACGGCGAGGATGGCAGTCAATACCCAGAACCTCAAGCAAGGCCAGAAGTTGTTGAAAACCACACGAACACTGCGGAGCATCCCCTCTACAGGCCCTACCCCTTCCACGAAGACCGCCTCCTCCACCAGGAAGAGGTAAAACAACACCAGGAATAGGACACCCACCAGTAGCCCTGCAAAGAGGGATGCCAGGACAGGGCTTAGGAGCATAGCCACCGCCACCAAAAGCACGGCTATCAGTAGGACCACCGCCACCAGCGCTCCCAAGAGGAGGCGATATCCTAACAGGGCCAGCCACCCCCTCAGGACGGCCCACGCCAGCGGGCGGGGCCTCCCCGTTACAGCGTTGCCTACCGGCGCCAGATAGAGCGACGCCAACAGAAGGCCCGCCATACCCAGGCCCCCCAGAAAGCCCAGCGTGGACAACATACTCCCTTCCCAGACCAGGGAAGCCCCATAAGGGGGGAGGTTCAGAATAGGGACCTGCCACGCCAGCAGTCGGAGCAGGTTTGCATGGGCAAAGGCTTTCTCTAGACCCCCAACCTGCTGGGCGACATCAAAGGCCTGGGAGGGCGTGCCAGACCTGGACAGCAAGGCATGTCCAATAGCGCCCAGCACCTTTTCCGCCTGGGCAGGCGCCCTCCACGCAGGCAGAAAGAGTAGGGCAATCGCCAGGACAAGAGGGAGCAGTGCCAGGTAGGGACGCCGAGCAGTGAGGGCGAACCCCAGGCCCAGTGAATCAATAACCCCGGCTGGAGAAGGTCTCTGCTCCTTCACGAATATATTCTAGCAGATTTGCCACATCCGCTAAAGGGGTAAAAGGGCGTTTATGAACCGTTTCCAGGGCAGACACGCTACCCCAGGGTGGTGAGGATGCCCACTACCGCTCCATCCGTAGGGTGGGTTATGTCAAAAATCGCTATAATGCACCAGCGCCCAGCCACCATTTCGGCGGCGGGGATACTCCGAGAGACGGGCACATCCTCCACCCATAGGCCGGCGCTCCCCTCCACCTGCACCTGCGCCCGGTAGGTGGTGGGGTCAAAGGCACGCACAATACCCCGCTTGAGCATGGCCTACCCTCCTACAGCCCCTGCAAGGCAAGGGTCTGCGCCCAGCGGGGACGCGGCCAGCGCGCGAACTCCCAGGTGATGCCCCCTACCCGAAAGCGCTCCCCGGCCAGCCCAAGCCGGCTGTCCTCAACAGCCACGATGTCCTCTATCTCCTGGGCGCAGTTGGGACGCACCACCAGGGCGGCCACATCGGCCTCCTGTTGCAACCGGGCTATTTCCCGCTGGGCACGCTCCCTGGCTGAAGAGGCCGAGGCCTCGTTCAAGTCGTGCAGCTGGCGCAGGCGCTCCCCTAAAGCCCACAGGTCGTCCCACGCCAAGGCCTCCTGGACGCCCTGTGCCCATAGCACCTGGACGCGATTGGCAGTGAGGGCCTGCCGGCCCCGGCGCCCTTCCAGGATGGGGTGCAACGCCCCGTAAGTATACTCGGTAGGCGCATCCGGCCTACGCTCTCTAAGAAGACCCTGGCTCCCCCGAAAGATAAGGCGGTCGGCCAGGGGGGCCAGCAATCGGCGCACCCCCTCTGCCGCCGATACGCCTGGGGGAAGGGTGAAGGATGGCTTGCGCTGGGCCGAAAGGGTGCTGGCTTGGGAGGTGTCCAGGGTAAGGCCCACCCGCCGAAGCACAAAGGCGAGGATGTCTCGCACTGATGCGCTCCCCCCTTTCCAGGAGAACTGCCTCCGAGCGCGCCAGCCCTCCAGCAGGCCCCAGGCATCCCGCACCTCCAGGCGGAGAAGGCGCATCCCTCCCTGCAATAGGTGCTCCCACCCCTCCACCCACCCCACCAGGCGTAGGAGCACCTCCTCCCCCGCTGAGGTGCGATAGCCCAGGGCGCAGAGCACCTCCCACCCTAACCCCAGGGCGTTGTAGGCCCCCTGCTCGTTGTGTAGGAGGAGCATCCCCTCCCCACGGAAAGGCCCCTCCTCCCAGCGCAGGGCCAGGAGGTCGGGGGTCGCGTCCAGAGAGACAAGGAACAGATCCCCCACCCATACCACGGAAGGGGTGGTGAGGAACAGGCGTCCACCTCCCGCCGCCAGGGCAGCACCGTAGGGGGCCGGTAAGTCCACTGCCATCGGCTCTCGCCACAGGGCATCACCGAAGGCGGTCCCCCGTAGGGTGGCTATCCCGTGGAGGGCCAGGGCACCGTCCAGGTCCTCTACAAAGGTCATACGGTAAGCGTCGGAGAGGGGGTCAGACACGGCTAACGAGGGGTAGCGGTAGAGAAGGCCACTCCCTGCCCTGGCCCGTAGCAACTCCGTTACTGGCCCCCATGTCTTGACGGGGTAGGCTCCCCCATCCCCGTAGGTGCGTGTCCAGAGGACAGCGTCCTGAGAGGAGGCCTCCCGCCCCGCCACGGCCAGGTGCCAGTCGGCCCAGTAGGTAACCCCCAGGCCCAAAACATCCAAGGTAGTAAACCCCCACAAAGATGGGGCGCTCCAGGCGCCCCCACTGCGGGTAGACACATATACTCCCTGGGGCAGGGTATAGAAGAGGGCAGGGACACCCGCGGAGTTGTAGGCACAGGCCAGGTGGCCCACCACGCTACCCTCCGGGGACACCGCGACGGTTTGGCGTGGCCCCCAGGTGGCACCGTAGTCGCCACTCTCCCGAGTGTAGATGGTGCGCCCATCGGCCATGTCCACGAAGCAGAGCAGGGCAGAAGCGCCGTGCGTAGCCAGGGCGATGCCGCAGACGATGCTGGCAGTGTCCACCTGCGTCCACTGGGAGAAGTCGGAACCTGGCCCTGGAGACGGGACGCGCTGGACGAGGAGGCGCCCTGTATAAGGCTCGGCACGCGCCCGAAGGAGTGCCCCATCCCCTGCCACAGCAGTTGCATGGAAGAATGGTGGCTCGCTCCCCTGATAGAGGGCGTGCCAGCGTGGCCGGATGGCCCCTGCCAAAGTATCCT
>JBKBKV010000043.1:0-14875 GCA_046294495.1 Dehalococcoidia bacterium
CCCCGGCGATGTCTCCCGAGGCTGGGCGGAACAGGGTCTCCATCACGCTGGCCACATACACATTCTCGGCGCACCCGGCGGTGCAGAAGCGGGGGGTGCCTGCGGGGACATTCACATTGGCCACGGCCACCGTGAGGGTGCCTGTGGGTTTGACCTCGGGGGGTGGTGTGGGTGTGGGGGGTATGGGGGTTGGGGTGGGGGTTGCCACGACGGCTGGTGTTGGTGCCGGCGCCTTAGTGGGGGTTGGGGTGGGCGCGGCCGCTGGTCGGCACCCCACGGCCAGCACGGCCATAGCCGCAATGGCTATCCCCAGGAGCAGAACGAGGGACCTCCACCTGCTGTCCATGTTTCACTCCTCCCCGTATAATCTCTTTCCATCGGCGGGCACTGTGCCTGACACAGACCCAAAACCTACCCCCCGGGACGGTGGGTATGTAGAGATAAAACGGGGGTCTCTCAGTTTGGCGACATTGTAGAGGGCACCAAAAGCATTTGTCAAGAGGTAAAAGGTGCTTTTCGTCAGAGGCCTTGACGGGACACCCCAAGGCGTCTAGAATATGGGCCGAGGCGTTTATGGCAGAACGGAAGAACGGCCAGGATGTGGTGCTACGGGTGCGTGATTTGCGCACCTACTTCTACACCCGCTGGGGCGTGGTGAAGGCTGTAGACGGGGTGAGTTTTGACCTGCACCGTGGGGAGACCCTGGGCATCGTTGGGGAGTCGGGCTCTGGCAAGTCGGTAACCGTCCTCTCTATTATGCGCTTGATCCCTTCGCCCCCAGGGAAGATCGTTAGCGGTGAGGTGCTTCTGGATGGGGAGAACCTCCTGGGAATGGACGAGGGGGAGATGCAGAAGGTGCGGGGCAGGAAGATCGCCCTTATCCTGCAGGACCCCATGACATCCTTGAACCCCGTTTTCACCATTGGCGACCAGGTGATGGAGGCCATTCGCATCCATCAGAGATTACCCAGCAAGAAGAGCCTGGTGGATAAGGCTGTGGAGGTGCTGAAGCAGGTGAAGATCCCCGCGGCCGAGGCCCGCCTTCGGGACTACCCCCACCAGATGAGCGGGGGCATGCGCCAGCGGGTGGTAGGGGCTATTGCCATATCCTGCGAGCCGACGGTGCTTATAGCGGACGAGCCTACCACCTCCCTGGACGCCACCATCCAGGCCCAGTATCTGCGCCTTTTGAAGGAAATTCAACGCCAGTCGGGGCTGTCCATTATCTTCATCACCCACGACTTTGGCATTGTGGCCAAGATGTGCGATACTGTGGCGGTGATGTATGCTGGGCGTATCGTGGAGAAGGGGGGTGTGCGCCAGATTTTCAATACCCCGGCCCATCCTTACACGAAGGCGCTGCTCGGCTCTGTCCCTAAGTTGGAGGAGGATGTGGAGAGGCTCTACTCCATACCTGGCCAACCCCCGGTGCTTCACAACCTCCCCCCGGGGTGCCCCTTTGTGCCTCGTTGCCCGGTTGCGCAGGAGCGCTGTCGTGCTGAATATCCCCCTACCGTCCGAGTAGGCGATGGCCACACCGCGGCTTGCTGGACGCTGGAATGAGTAGCAACACCTTCTCCACCAACGGGCAGGTGCTTCTGGAAGCGCAGGAGTTAAAGAAGTATTTCCCAGTTACCCGTGGGTTCCTGGCGCGCAAGACCCAATGGCTGAAGGCCGTAGACGGCGTCTCCTTCACCATTCGCCAGGGGGAGACCCTGGGCCTGGTGGGGGAATCGGGATGCGGCAAGACCACCACCGCCAAAATGGTCCTAATGCTAGAGCCCCCGACCGCTGGCGCCATCCTTTTTGAGGGGCGTAACATCCTTCGGCTTCGGGGGGAGGAGTGGAAGCGTTATCGCCAATCGGTGCAGGCGGTCTTCCAGGACCCCTGGGCATCCCTCAACCCCCGTATGCGGGTTGGGAAGATCATCGCCGAGCCTTTGGATATTAACCTGAAACTCTCCGCACAGGAGACGAAGGAACGGGTGGCCCGCTTGCTGGGGGATGTGGGGCTGAACCCGCACCACGCCACCCTTTATCCCCACGAGTTTAGCGGTGGGCAACGCCAGCGTATCGCCATTGCCCGTGCTCTGGCCCTGAATCCCAAACTCATAGTCCTGGACGAGCCTGTCTCGGCCCTGGATGTATCCATTCGGGCGCAGATTATGAACCTCCTGAAGGACCTGCAGAGGCAATACAACCTCAGTTACCTGCTCATTGCCCACCACCTGGCCACGGTGCGCTACATGTGCCATAGGGTGGCGGTGATGTATCTAGGGCGTATTGTGGAGGAAGGGGAGACCAGGGAGTTGTTCACCAATCCCCTGCACCCTTACACCAAGGCCCTGCTGTCGGCGGCTCTCCCCTCTCACCCCGACATCCAGCGGGAGGAGATTATACTGTCGGGGGAGGTGCCCTCTCCCCTTAACCTTCCCTCGGGGTGCCGTTTTCACCCTCGCTGTCCCTTCGTGATGCCCCACTGCTCTCAGGTTGACCCCCCTACTCTAGAGGTGCGCCCCGGCCACCGGGTGGCTTGCCACCTCTATGGCTCGTCCGGGTGAACCACGGTGCCATAGACAGGCGGCGGCCAAAAGATTTTCCCATAATCGGAGTGAAAGGAGGCCCATGAAGATCACGAAGGTTGATGTCCTGCATGTGGACGGCGGCTGGCGCCCCTGGACATATGTAAAAGTCCAAACCGACCAGGCCCTGGTGGGCTACGGGGAGTGTAGCGATAACCGCCTGGCCCACAGCATCGCCGGGTGCGTGAGGGACCTGGAGCACCTGGTCTTGGGGCGCGACCCACACCATGTGGAGATGATCACCCACGACCTCTACCGGGCTGCCAGGCACGCCCCTGGGGGTGTGGTGCAGAAGGCCATCGCTGGGATAGACCTGGCCCTGTGGGACATAAAGGGGAAAGCGCTGGGTGTGCCGGTTTACACCCTCTTCGGTGGCCCGACACGGGACAGGGTGCGGGTATACTGGTCGCACTGCGGCACGACCCGTGCCCGCCACGCCTCCCTGGTGGGGAAGCCCCCTATCCGTAGCATGGAGGACATTGCCCGCCTGGGACAGGAGGTGGTGGAGAGGGGTTTCACCGCTCTTAAGACCAACATCATAATCCCCGGCGACCCGGCGGAGGTGTGGATGCCAGGTTTCGGGGGGCCCCCAGGCACCAGCGACCGCATAGTGGAGCCATGGCTTCTGCGCCATATCCAGACTCTTATCGGCACCTTCCGGCAGGCTGTGGGGCCCGATGTTGACATAAACCTTGACCTGAACTTCAACTTCACCCCTGAGAGTTGCATACGCATTGCCAAGGCCCTAGAGCCCTATAACCTGCTGTGGCTGGAGATAGACAACTACAACCCCGAAGCCCTGCTTCAGATCAGGATGTCCACCTCCACCCGTATCACCTCTGGGGAGAATGTCTACGGCATTCGGGGCTACCGCAGGTATTTTGAACTTCAGTGTGTTGACCACATTATGATAGATGTGCCCTGGAACGGCTTTGGCGAGTCCCGCAAAATCGCCACCATGGCCGAGGCATACGACATAAATATCTCCCCTCACAACTATTACAGCCACCTTTCCTCTTACATTAGCGCACAACTGTGCGCCACCCTCACCAATGTAAGGATAATGGAGATAGATATAGACGATGTTCCGTGGAAGGATGAACTCTGCGAGCCACCTGTATTTGAGAAGGGGTATATGAAAATACCTACCAAGCCTGGGTGGGGAACCGAGTTCAACGAGAAGGTCGCCGCCAAACACCCCTGGAATAAGTAGAAGGCGACAACTGTTTTCTTTGTGTGCTATCCGTGCCAGGTGGAGCCGCTTCCGTAAGGGGGTAGTGAAGCCCTCCCCTTTGGGGGCACCTCCTGGGCGGGGGCGCAAGGTCTTCAACTCTTCGCATACCCCCCCACGAACATCAGCTCAGCCTCTATACGCCCCTGGAGGTGCAAACTGGCGCGCTGCCGTGGCGACGGAGTGGCTGTTATAGACGACAGGTGTGCCATAGCATACGCCTAGAGCGAAGGAGGAGTAATGGCACCACAAAACATCACTTTCGGTGTGGCTTTGAACTTGGAATCGGTGGTGGATATGGCCCGGGAGGCGGAGGCCCTGGGCTACGACCGTGTGAGCATAGGGGAGCACTTGATGGAGGGGCGCCCTCCACGCCCCACACTGCTGAGCATTCCTGCGCTGGCAGCCGCCGGCGGGGCCACGCGGCGTATTCGCCTGCTTACGGGTATCGTCCTGATCCCCCTTTACCACCCCGTTATGCTGGCCAAACTGGCCTCTACCCTGGACATCGTCTCCGGCGGGCGGCTGGACTTCGGCATAGGTCTAGGTGGGCAGAGGGATACACGGGTGGAGTTTGAGGTGCTGGGCATACCGGTGGAGGAGCGCGGGCGGCGTGCCAACGAGAGCATCCGCCTCATTAAGCGCCTCTGGACCGAGGAGAATGTAACCTTTGAGGGGCGCTTCTACCGCTGTCAGGAAGTTACCCTACTCCCCCACCCTGTTCAGAAGCCTCACCCCCCTATCTGGGTGGCAGGACGGGAGGAGGCGGCGATGCGCCGGGCCGCACGCTACGGCGACGGCTGGTATCCTTTCCTTTACACTTTGCGCCGCCTCCAGTCCAGCATTGAGAAGATCCGTCAGTTTGCTGATCAGGAGGGGCGCGACCTGTCGGGGTTCCGCTGGGGTATTCTCCAGCCCATTGCCATAGCCCCGGACAAAGCCGACGCCCTGCGCATAGCAGTGGCCTCTGTGGGGCGGCGCTACGCCACCGAGCGCATGAGCGCCGAGGATGTGGCCCAGGCTCTGTGTATTACTGGCACCCCCCAAGACTGTATTAAGGAGGTAGAGGCGCGCCTGGCACTGGGGGTAACCGACATCGTCTTCCAGTTCCAGGGCACCCTCCAGCAGGGATGGGAGCAGATGCGTCAGGTAGCCCAGCAGGTCATCCCCTACTTCCGGGGGTAGTCCCCCCTGGCCGAGGGTGGGCGTGGTCTCTTCTGTTTTGCCCCCCAGCCCGCCATGCATTACAATGGCTGATGTGGGCCTTTTAGGGGCCAGTGCACAGCACAGGGGGTATTATGGGCACCATCAATGTGGCGATCATTGGGGTGGGTAACTGCGCCTCTTCCCTGGTTCAGGGTGTTTACCACTACCGCAACGCTCCGCCCGACGCCTTCATCCCCGGCCTAATGCACCCTGTCCTGGGGGGCTACGCCATAGGGGACATCCAGTTTGTGGCTGCCTTTGATATAGACCGCAATAAGGTGGGGAAAGACCTGGCCGAAGCCATCTTCACGCTCCCCAATAACACCATCAAGTTTGCTAATGTGCCTCCAACGGGTGTTATAGTGGAGCGGGGGATGACCCACGACGGCATCGGCAAATATGTGGCCCCTATGGTGCAGAAGGCACCTGGTTCCACCGCAGATATCGTGGGCATACTGAAGGAGCGGGAGTGCCATGTGGTGGTCAATTACTTGCCGGTAGGCTCCGAGGAAGCTACCAAGTGGTATGTGGAGCAGGCCCTTAATGCCGGGTGCGCCTTCGTGAACTGCATCCCTGTGTTCATCGGACGGGAGCGCTACTGGCAGAAGCGGTTTCGGGACAGGGGCCTGCCAATTATCGGGGATGACATCAAGTCCCAAGTAGGAGCCACCATTGTGCATCGTGTCCTTACTCACCTCTTTCGCCAGCGGGGGGTGAAACTGGAGCGCACCTACCAGTTGAACTTTGGGGGCAACACCGACTTTCTGAACATGCTGGAGCGGGAACGCCTTCAGTCCAAGAAAATCTCCAAGACCAACGCCGTTACATCTCTGCTGGACTACGACATAGGGGGTGAGAATATCCACATTGGCCCTAGTGACTATGTGCCTTGGCTGCTGGACCGCAAGTTCTGCTATATTCGGATGGAGGGGAGTGGCTTCGGGGGTGTGCCCATCAACATAGAGTTGAAACTGGAGGTGTGGGACAGCCCCAACTCGGCCGGGGTGGTGATTGACGCCATTCGGTGTGCCAAACTGGCCCTGGACCGGGGCATCAGCGGGGCATTGGTAGGCCCCTCCGCTTACTTCATGAAGTCCCCACCCATCCAGTTCCCAGACGACCAGGCCCAGGAGTTGGTGGAGGACTTTATCGCTGGGCGGGAGAACGGAAAGGTGCCGGTAGCCCTGCCTTAGCCCCTGAAGGGGGCGCTGTGCGCATAGCCCTGGTGTCGCCCTACGACTTCGCTTACCCCGGGGGCGTGAACTACCATATAGCGTCCCTGGCGCGTCAACTGCTTCAGCAAGGGCACAGCGTCCATATCCTGGCCCCGTCCTCCGGCTCCCCGGGCGACCTGCACCTTCCCTATCTCATTCCACTGGGAAAGCCGATCCGTATCGCCAGCGGAGGCTCAACGGCGCGTATTACCGTCTCGTTCTGGCTGGCGGAGAAGGTGCGGGGCATCCTGTTGCAGAACCGCTACGATATCGTGCACCTGCACGAACCTTTTACCCCCTTCCTCCCACTCTGCGTGCTCACCTTCTCCCAAGGGGTGAACATCGGCACCTTCCACGCCTACCACGGGCGGAGCCGCTTCTACCCCTGGGCTAAGCACTTCCTTCGCCCCTGGGTAAGGCGCCTGCACGGGCGCACTGCCGTTTCCGAGCCGGCACGCCACTTTATCGCCCGCTATTTCCCTGGGGATTACCGTATCATTCCTAACGGCGTGGCTGTAGAACACTTTGCCCAAGGCGCTCCTCTGCCCCAGTTCATAGACGGCAAGGTGAATATTCTCTTTGTAGGGAGGCTGGAGAAGCGCAAGGGCCTGCGCTACCTGGTGGGAGCATTTGCCCGTTTGAAGTGGCGGTATCCCCATTTGCGCCTTATCGTGGTGGGGCCTGGCACACCCGACCAGGAGAGCCTCTTGCGCCTGTCGGCGTGCGGGATAGAAGATGTGGTGTTTGTGGGTGGTGTGGCTTACGCCGACCTCCCCCGCTACTACCACTCAGCCAATATCTTCTGTGCCCCAGCCATTGGGAAGGAGAGTTTCGGCATCGTGCTCCTGGAGGCTATGGCGTCTGGTGTGCCCATAGTGGCCTCGGCCATTGAGGGGTATCGTTCCGTTGTGCGCCATGGGCGGGAGGCTCTGCTGGTCCCCCCCGGAGACGAGGCGGCCCTAGCCGAAGCCCTGCGCAGGCTAGTGGATGACCCCTTCATGCGTTGTCGCATGGTGGAGCAGGGTCGCCGCCGGGTGGAGGAGTTCCGATGGGAGCGGGTGGCCCAGCAGGTATTGGACTACTACCAGGAGGTGCATCAGCGGGTGCTGGGCACACGCAACCGGGAGAGGGTGCCCGTATGAAGGTGAGCCACTTTGCCCTTTCCTCCCGTTCTTTGCGGGAGACGGTGCGTGCCTGGTGGGGGGCGCGCATAGAGCGCCCTACGGTGCATACCCTAGCCGCCTTTGGGATAAGCCCCAACGCCCTGACCCTTGCTGGCCTTCTTCTAACTGCCCCAACGGCCTATCTAGCATCCACAGGGCAGTGGCGTTGGGCAGGGGTGGCCTTCCTACTGGCCGGGGCCATGGACCTGCTGGATGGGGCCTTGGCACGCTCCACAGGCAAGGCCACCCCCTTTGGGGCGTTCCTGGACTCCCTGGTAGATAGGGTGCAGGAGGCGGGGGTTCTGTTGGGTATCCTGGTATTCTACACCAAGCATGGGCAGGAGGTGGGAAGCATCCTGGCCTTCCTGGCTCTAGTTGGCTCTTTCCTGGTAAGTTATGCCCGCGCCCGCGCCGAGGGGTTGGGGGTCGCCAGCCCCACCCTGGGGGTGATGACGCGCCCCGAGCGTGTGGTAGTCCTGAGCGCCGGCTTGCTGACGGGGTGGCTTATACCGGCCCTTGGGGTGGTGGTGGGGTTGGGCCTCCTTACTGCCCTGCACCGCACCTATGCAACCTGGCGCACCACCCGAGGGCGCCAGTGACCTTGCCTGCTACCATCCCCTTCCCTATTACCACCAGCGGTGGCCTGCGCCTGGAGGGCGTCCTGCATCTGGCGGTGGGCAAAGGGCCGTGGCCGGGGGTCGTGCTGTGCCATCCCCACCCTATTTACGGTGGTGATATGCACAACCCGTTGATTGTAGCCGTTGCCGAGGCGCTCCATACGCGGGGATTTTGTGTGTTGCGCTTCAACTTCCGCGGGACGGGTGCCAGCGAAGGGGTGCACAGCCACGGTGTAGGGGAGGTGGAGGATGCGGGGGAAGCCCTTATCTCCTTGGGGCAGGTGCCCGGGGTGGACAACGGCCGCCTGGGGATTATGGGCTATTCCTTTGGGGCAGGCGTTGCACTGGAGGTGGCGTGTCAGCCTGGGATGGTGCAGGCGGTGGCGGCCGTTGCGCCCCCTGGATACGCCTTGAACCACCCTGCCGCCGCCCATACACCCGTGCCGAAGCTTTTCATCTGCGGCGACCAGGACCATATCGTTCCACCGGAGCAGTTCCAGTTTCTGGCTCGGCGCTGGGCCGGCCCGAAAGAGGTGCACTTGTTAGAAGGGGTAGACCACTTCTTCGCCGGGGTGGAGCGTCAGGTGGCGCTCCTGGTGGGGGATTTCTTCGTGCGGTGGTTGGGGCACGGGCGGTATGCCTAGACCTCCTGGGAGGAGGCCTCTCGCAACGCCTCCGCCTCTTCCAGCAGACGCTCCAGCAGGGTATAACTGGCAGGTTTGCGGAAGTCCAGGCAGGAGATGGAGATTGCCCGCCACAGCACACCTGTGGAGACCTGGGTGTGCACCGCTTTTCCCAGAGGAGGCACCCGCACCCCCAAGGCGCGAGCCATAAACACCGCCGCCTGCAACCCGCTTGGGGAGAGAGGGCACCTGGTCAGTGCCCGCCCGTTGTGCAGGAGGGTTACCCCGCCCTTTCCCTGGCGCAGGGTAACGGTAAGGCGAGCACGGGGGACGGCCAGCACCCGCTCCGCATACTCCAGTGCACGCCTGCGGGAGAAAGACATAGGGCCCTAGACCGTGAGGCGGCGGTAGAGGAGGGGGAGGCGCTGGGGCAGGGAGTGGATGTCCGCCAGCACCTCGTAGCCGATGTCGGCGCACATGGTCTTCAGATAGTCGTGGCCGTTTTTGTCCACTGTTAGGCAGAAGGGGATGATGTTCTTTTGCTTGGCCTCTATCAGAGCCTTATGGGTGTCGTGGACAGCGTATTCCTTCTCCACACCCTCCCGGCTGTAGCCCCTGTCCTGGGGGCGCCCGTCGCTCAGGAGGAAGAGGACTTTCGTCTTGGCCTCCACGGCCTCCAGTTTGGTGGTAGCGTGGCGGATGGCTGGGCCCATACGAGTGGCGTGGAGTGGGGATATCTTGTCTATGCGCCGTTTAACGGTGTCGCTAAAAGGCTCCTGCAGGTCTTTGATAGCGTAGAACTCCACATTTTCCCGACCGTAGCCCGAGAAGCCGTAGATGCCGTATTGGTCGCCCAGGGTCTGGAGGGCCTGGATAAGGATGACCAGGCTCTCTTTTTCCAGGTCAATAATGCGTTTGTAGGTGCGGCGGGAGGGTTCGCCACGGCGGCTCCGCAGCCAGAGCATATACTCCACAGGGTCGTCGGGGGCGTCCCATTCGTCTCGTTTCCCTTCCTCAATGGCCTCGGCGGTGGATGCGCTCATATCCAGCACGAAGGCCACTGCCACATCCCTTTCCACCTTGTTGCGGCGCCAGTAAATCTTCTCTGAGGGCGTGAGGCCGGCGCGCCTGTCCACCATGGCCTCCAGCACAGCATCCAGGTCGAACTCTTCCCCATCCTTCAGGCGCTTAATCTTGCGGAAGGTCTCGGGCACCACCAGTTCAAACTGCTTGCGCACCTGGTTGACCAGGGAGGCGTGGGCCTGGAGGGTCTGCTCCCAGAAGGTCGTATCCCCCTCCACCATACCCTTCTCCCGCACCATACACCAGCGGGGCTTGTAATCTCCGGCTCGGAAGTCCCACTCATCGTAGAGGTAGGTATGGGGTTCGGTGGTCTCCAGGGGGCCGCCCTCGTCGTCCATGTGCATAAGGGGGCCCTGGCCGAAGGCGGGAACGGGTGGGGGCTGGGAGATACCCGCCTCGCGCATAATGTTGTTGGCGAACATCCCCACCGTCTGGGAGATGTCGCCCTGCTCGGCCTCCAGTTCGGCGCTCTCCCGGAGGAGCTGCTCCAGGAGTTCCCGGGTAATTGAGGAGGCCGATTGTCCCTGGCGCTGTTCGCCGGTTTGCTTCAGTTTGGCCAGCAGTTGCACCAGTTCCGGCTTGAACTCGCCCCGGTAGTCCACATCTTTGGGGGACTGGTAGGGTTGTTCCTGGGGCTGTTGTTCTTGGCGTTGTTGGGTGGAGAGGCTCTGGAGCACCTGCTGGAGGAGTTCGTCGCCCTGTTGCTCCTGCTCCTCCTGGTCCTGGGAGAGGTCTTGCTCTTGCCACTGTTCCTGGGGCAGGTCCTCGTTGGGGATGCGGCTGATGAGGGCGTAGGCGCGAAGGGTGGCCTCGGCGGTGTCTTCAACCGTGGCCTCTGGACGGGCAAGCAAACGCACCAGGCGGGCCAGGGCGCGTGCCTCTTTGAGGTAGGGCATGGGGGTGGGGAGGCGGTATTGCTGGAGGGTGAGGCGAACCAGCAGTTCCACCAACGCCTCCCGTGCGGGCAGGCTCTCCAGGGGTGGGCGCTCCGCCAGGGCGTCCTGCTGGACGCGCTGATACTGGGAGCGAATGCCGGCGTATTCCCGCTTCACCCGGGCGTCTAGGCGGCCGTCTTCCAGCAGGGTGAAGATGTCCAGGGCAAGGCGGCGCTCCGGGAAGAGGGCGAAGAAGCGTTGCATGTCGGTGAGCCAGGCCCCCTCGCCCTGTGGGGCAGAGGGGTTCAGCGTTTGGCGCAGGTCTTTCTTGAAGAGGGCTGAAGGGCGCTCGTAGGAGAAGGAGAAACTGCCGAACTCCAGGTGTGCCACCTGGTGGGTGGATACCACTTTATACCATCCGAAGTTCTCGCGCTTGCTGGGGCAGCGGTCTACCACCGGGGGAAGGTAAACAGTGCTCCCCTCGGTGGTGGGTTTCTCCTTATCCACCCAGCCGATGCCCCGCTGCACTAGTTCCTGGGAGGAGGCGATCTCCACCTGGGAACCGGCCAGTGCTCGGCAGTAGAGGCGCAACAGGTCTTGGACGCGTGCCAGTTCCACTGCCGAGGAGAGGGCGTCCAACACCTGCTGGGAGCGGGCGGTCTCCAGACGGAAGTAGGCTAGGCCCGCCTCCCGCTGGGAGCGTAGCAGGCGCACCCCTTCGGCGAACCAAGCCTCCATCTGTGGGAGTGTGATGCGTTCAAGGACCGTGGGTGTATTCCTGAGTAAGTCGGGGAGGGCCTCCGGGGCTACGGCGAGGAGGGCCTCTGCCATGCTTAGGAGGGTGGTATGGGTTGAGGGCTCTACCTGGGCCAGGGCTTCCGAGGACTCCAGAAGGAAGGCGGAGAGGTTGGTATATCCGCTTTTAGCCAAATACTCGGCCAGGCGCAGGAAGCGTGCCCGCTGGCTCTTCTCCAAGCGAGGCAGGGCCCGGGCGGCGGCCTCAAAGGAGGCCTTCACCTCCCGCCAAGAGGCTGTTTCCGACAGGGCGACCAGCAGGGCTATAAAGGCCTCTCTATGCTCCCCCATTTTGGGGAAGACCTCTTCCGCAAGGGCGAGGCATTCGGTGGCCAGGTCGTAGGAGCGGGTAGTGAGGCGGTCCAGGAATGCCACGAACCGCTCCAGGTCTGGAAAGGGGAGGGAAGCCAGCAGGGTGGGGCTGGCTTCAAAGAAGCGCACCGCCAGGGCGGTGGACTTCCAGGTGCCTTTGTAGAAGCGCTGGCCCAGTTCTATCCATTGGGGGATGCGGTTAGGGCGTATGTGGGGAACACTGCTAGGCCCCGCCCGGAAGTAGGCCACCCCCACTGAGGGGGACTGCTGACATAGGGCGTAACCCCCCTGCGCCCACAGGGAGAAGTGTTCCCAGGAGAGCACCGGGAGCACTGCCGGGCTGGCCCGGAAGAACTCGGCGGCCGCCTCCCAGGAGCGGGCGGCCTGCTGGGCTAGGGCGAGGCCGTGGCGTGCCCACCACAGGAGGCGTTCCTCCTCTACCCTGTGGGCCATGGCCTGCAAAGCACGGGTGTATTCCTCGTGCACTGTGGGGGGATAATGCTGGAGTTCTTGGCCTATCTGTGCCAGGGTCAAAGGTGTTGGCCCTTCCATGGAGGCTCCTTCCCCAGGGCCTTGCTGGCCACATCCAAAAACTGGCTCAAGATGCGGGCGGTGGCTCCATACACCACACGTCCCTTATAGGCATAGGATATCTGCCGCTCAACCCGCCCGTTCTCAATATGGGCCTCATAGCGTAGGGTAGCAGGGTCAAGGAGGGTGCACAAGGGTGTCTCCACTACCTCGGCAATCTCTACAGGGCTTGGGCGGAGAGGGTATGGGTAGGGTATAGTCCCCACGAAGGGGAAGATGGCGAAGCGGGAGCGGGTTCGCACCCAGGGGAGGGCACCCAGCACCACCACATCCCGCGGGTGCACCCCCATCTCCTCCTGGGTTTCACGGAGAGCGGTGGATAGCAGGTCCTTGTCCTCCGGGTCGGCGGCTCCGCCGGGGAAGCACATCTCGCCCTTGTGGTGCTCCACCAGGTCTGTGCGCCTATTCAGGAGCAGATAGGGTTCCCCCTCTTTCGGGTAGAGCAATAGGAGCACTGCCGAGGGAACCAGGCCCTGTTCTGGCGCAGCCAGTTGACCAGGCTGTTGGAGCAAGTTGGGCAGGCGCTGGAAGAGGGTTTCGTTCATCGCCGAGGCCCCTACTCAAAGATAGAGGCCACCACCTCCTCAATACTCCGTTGGACGGGGGCGTCGTCGGTGAGGGCCCACACCACGGCTACCTGGCATGCCCGGCGTGGGGGGATGCCCCTGGCGATAAGTTTGCCGGCGTAGATGAGCAGGCGTGTAGAGGCCCCCTCCTGCAGCCCGTGCTCTTTAAGGTTGCGCACCTTCTCCCCCAGTTTAGCCAGACGCCAGGCCACCTCTGGGGTAACCCCCGCCTCGTGCTCAATGACCTTGGCCTCCAGTTCCTTGGGGGGGTAAGTGAACTCTATGGCTATGAAGCGCTGGCGGGTGGAGTGCTTCAGGTCTTTCAGGGCGCTCTGGTAGCCGGGGTTGTAGGAGATGACCAGCAGGAAGCCGTCGTGGGCCTCCAGGAGCACCCCCCGCTTCTCTATAGGCAGGATGCGCCGGTGGTCGGTAAGAGGGTGAATAAGCACCGTGGTGTCCTTGCGTGCCTCCACAATTTCGTCCAGGTAGCAGATGGCGCCGGAGCGCACGGCACGGGTGAGGGGGCCGTCTATCCACCGGGTGCCTTCGCCCTCAATAAGGTAGCGCCCCACCAGGTCGCTGGCGGTGAGGTCTTCGTGGCAGGCCACAGTAACCAAGGGTATGTTGCGGCGGGTGGGGTCTTCTTCCAGGGGCTCTTCCCCCAGTGGGGTATCTGCCTTTTCGGCGGGTCTCATCACCACCAGGGGGCGGCTCAGGCGGTAGGCCATATACTCCACGAAGCGGGTCTTCCCGCACCCCGTGGGGCCTTTCAGCAGGACAGGAATTTTCTGGTAATAGGCCGTCTCAAAGAGTTGGACTTCGTCGCCCTGGGGTAGATAGAAAGGTTCATCCCGAACGACATACTCTTCAATGCGCAGTTCCCTATAGAGGGTTGGCCTTCTTGCACCGGGCATATCTTTCACCTTCTTGCCACAATCCGCTTTTGCCAGAGGTCTTCCACCTTATGGCGCAGGTCCTCCAGTGACCCTGCGTTCTCAATCACCACATGGGCACGGCGCACCCGCTCTTCCTGGGGCATCTGGGAGCGCAGGCGGGCGAGGGCTGCCTCACGGGTGAGGCCGCTCCGCGTCTGTATGCGCTCCACCGCCACCTCTTCCGGGGCGGTTACTACCCAGATCTCATCTACCAGGGGGTCCCAGCCCGCCTCCAGCAGGACAGCCGCCTCCAACACGATTACAGGATGCCTTTGCGCCTTTGCCTGCTGGATACGCTCATGCGCCATGCGGAACATCTTGGGGTGCATGATGGCGTTGAGGCGAGCCAGGGCATTAGGGTCGTTGAAGACGATAGAGCCGAGGCGCTTGCGGTCTATCTCCCCACTGGGGAGGAGTATCTCTTTCCCGAAGGCTTCCACCACCTCCTGCCAGGCTGGGGTGCCTGGCCGGTAAGCCTCGTGGCCGATCTTATCAGCGTCTATAACCACCGCCCCCAGTTCCCTCAGGATGCTGGTAACGGTGCTCTTTCCCGTCCCTATACCCCCTGTAACGCCGATGACCACCGGCAATTTCAGCATACTCCTCTTATAGGGTAGATGCAATGGTAGCCGTTTGGGGTTTCGGCGTCAAGGGCTTGTGTCGTTCAGTGCCAGTATGACAGAGTTGGTGGGCCACCTCCGATTGGCCCACAAGGCCCCCGCATCTCATCTCCCCTGGGGAGCGCCTTCACCTACCAGGGGCAGGTGCTCCAGAACGGGGCGCCCGTCAACGGTGCCTGCGATTTCCAGTTCCGCCTTTAGGATGCCCCCCCAGGGGGTGCCCAGGTGGGCCCGCAAGTAGATGTGAATAACCTGGCGGTGGCCAACGGCCTCTTCACCGCCCTGCTGGACTTTGGGATGGCCCCCTTCAACGGGGAGGGGCGGTGGCTGGAGGTTGGGGTGCGGTGTCCTGCTGGGAGCGGGGGTTTCACCGTTCTGACCCCCCGCCAGGGGCTGACAGCGGTGCCCTATGCGTTGTGGGCGGCGTCTGGGGCAGGTGGAGGTGGGGCCTACTGGTCGTTG
>JBKBKV010000044.1:0-4899 GCA_046294495.1 Dehalococcoidia bacterium
CCCCAACCCCCCTCCCGGTATACCCAAACCACACCCCCCGGCTGGACGCCCACGGCTACATCAAGCGGGAGGACCTGCAACCCATTGGAGCCTTCAAGGTGCGCGGTGGCATCAACTACCTCCTCCACCTATCCCCCGCCGAGCGCCAGCGGGGGGTCATCACCGCCTCTACGGGCAACCACGGCCAGTCCATCGCCTACGCCGCTCGCCTGATGGGGACACGGTGCATCATCGCCATGCCGGAAGGGGCCAACCCCCTGAAAGTGGAAGCCATCCGTCGCCTGGGGGCAGAGGTGCGTTTCTATGGACAGGTGTTTGAAGAGGCGCGGGAGTTCGCCGAACGCCTGGCCCCAGAGGAGGGCATGCGCTACATTCACGCCGTCAACGAGCCTCTCCTCATCGCCGGCGTCGCCACCGAGACCCTTGAGGTTCTAGAGGCCCAGCCCGACATCCAGGCCATCTTTGTCCCAGTGGGGGGAGGGAGTGGCGCCGCTGGGGCGTGCATCGTAGCCAAGGCAGTTAACCCCGCTATCCAGGTTATAGCCGTGCAGTCCGCCCAGGCCCCCGCGGGCTATCTCTCCTGGAAGGCCCGCCGCCTGGTGGAGGCCCCTATGCACACCTTCGCCGAGGGGCTGGCCACCCGCCAGGGCTACCAACTCACCCAGAGCATCCTCTGGGACATGCTAGACGATTTCCTGCTGGTATCCGACGAAGAGATAAGGGAAGCCATGATCGTCTACCTGACCCAATGTCGCATCATCGCTGAAGGGGCCGGGGCTACATCCCTGGCCGGGGCCTTGAAAGCGAGGGAGCGGATAAAAGGCTGTAAAGTCGCCCTTATCCTTAGCGGGGCCAATGTGCCGATAGAGCAGGTGCGTGCCCTCCTGGCAGGGGCAAAGGGGAACACATAAGAGTAGGCTACACCCCTGAAATAAGGCTTGCTGGTAGACACCGCTCAAGGAGGTGCTGTGGCTATCTTCCTAACGGAGCAAGATGTGCGTGCGCTCCTCACCATGACAGACGCCCTGGAGGCAGTGGAGGATGGCTTCCGCCACTGGGCACAGGGGCACGCTACCAACGACCCGCGCCGGCGCCTGCGGGTGGCGGGTGGCTACTTACAGTTTATGTCCGCCGCCGACCACGCACTGAATATCACCGGGTTCAAGGCTTACACTACCGGGCGCGCTGGCGGCTTCCTGGTGAATATCTACAGAGCCGATAGCGGGGAGTTGCTGGCCATTATGCAGGCGGGATGGCTGGGAGCGGTGCGCACAGGAGCTGCCTCCGGCGTGGCCACCAAATACATGGCCCTGCCCAACGCCTCCATCGTGGGGTGTATCGGCACAGGCTACCAGGCCCGCACCCAAATTGAAGCCGTGTGCGCCGTGCGCCCCATCCGCGAGGTGCGTGTGTTCAGCCGAACCCCCGAAAAGCGCCAGGCCTTTGCCCAGGAGATGGCCCAGCACCTGGGCATCCCCGTCCGCGCCGTAGAGAGCGCCCAGGCGTGCGTGGAGGGTGCACACATCGTTATCACCATCACCAACAGCAGGGAGCCGGTCTTCAACGGGGAGTGGCTCGCCCCTGGCACCCATATCAACGCTGCCGGGAGCAACAGTTGGATGCGCCGAGAGATAGACGAAACAACTATCCGCAGGGCAAGCCTTATCGTGGCCGACCAGGTAGATGACGCCAAGGCCGAGTGTGGGGAACTCATTTGGGGTGTGGAGCGGGGCATTGTGCGGTGGGAGCAGGTGCGGGAGTTGCGGGATGTGGTGGGAGGCTTTCTACCAGGGCGTCCCAGCCCCGATGCCATCACCCTATTTGAGTCCCAGGGCCTGGCCCTAGAGGACATCGTTACCGCCTGGCGCGTCTATCAGAAGGCCATGGAACGCGGGGTAGGGAAGGAACTGCCACCCTTCACCCGCTAGCCTGCCCGTGCAACCCAACTCGCCGTTCTCGGGTTGTAAGTGGGTGAAAGGGGGGGAGTTGGAAGCCCGAGATGCTAATCTCCTGCGGGGGTTACGCACAGGGGAGCCGGACACCTTCGCTCCGGTGGTGGAAGCGTATCAAGGGCCACTGCTGGCCTTCGCTCTGCGCCTTCTGGGGA
This sequence comes from Dehalococcoidia bacterium, assembly GCA_046294495.1. Classification (GTDB taxonomy): domain Bacteria; phylum Chloroflexota; class Dehalococcoidia; order Lucifugimonadales; family HRBIN23; genus HRBIN23. The sequence continues at coordinate 2,108 of JBKBKV010000044.1, forward strand.
GCAGGGCCGACGCGGAAGACGCTGTGCAGGAGGCCTTTCTGCGCGCTTACCGCTGGCTGAACACGGCACCCCCCGCCTGGCGTCGGAACCTCAACCTGCGGGCTTGGCTATACCGCATTACCCTCAACGAATGCCGACGCATCGCGGGGCGCCGCCGCCCCCACCTGAGCCTGGACGGCGTCGGCCCCCTGGTCTACGACCCCGAGCCAAGGGATGCGCTCCTACTCCATAAGGCCGTGCAAGCCCTGCAGGCCATGAGCGTGCGCCATCGCTCGGCTTTACTCCTGCGGGTGGTGCACAACCTCTCCTACGAGGATACGGCTGAGGCACTGGGAGTGCCCGTAGGCACCGCTAAGAGCCTGGTGCACCGAGCGTTGAAGCACCTCCAAAAGGTGTTGGCTAAAGAAAGGGGTGAAAGACAATGAGCCGCACGGCTTTGACCTGCCAGGAGGTGCGCAGGCAGTTCACCGCCAGCGACACCCCCGTGGTAAACGAAGACATCCAGACGCACCTGTCGGTGTGTCGGCATTGTAGGAACTTCTTCGCACAAATGGCGACAGCCGTGCACGCCGTGTCTCTCCTTTCCCCCGAATTAAACGCCCCCGCCCTGGTCAGGCGTATTCGGAACGCCCTGAGGGCTGCCCAGGTAACCTCTACCAGGGCTTCCCCTGCCACACCGGTCTCCTACGAGGCGTGGGAAAGCCCTCTGGGGAAAGTGCTGGTAGCCTTTTGGAAGGGGGGTGTGGTGCGCCTGGCTCTGGATGTGTCGGAAGAGGCTTTTGTGGAGGCTGTGCTCAGACAGTGTGGAGCAACGCCCAGGGCGGGGCGGCTCCCCCTTCGTCTACGGCGAGTGGTGGAAGTGGGCCTGGCTGGCTGGGCCGGCCACGGAAGTAACAGGCCCCCCTCCCTGAATGTCGCCTGGCTGGGAGTGCCCCCATTCCAGCAAAGAGTTCTAGAGGTGGTAACTGGCATCCCTTGGGGACAGGTGCGCACCTATGCATGGGTAGCCAAAGAGGTAGGACGCCCCAGGGCGGTGCGCGCTGTGGCCCAAGCCCTGGCCCATAACCCAGTGCCCCTTTTCATCCCCTGCCACCGGGTGGTGGCGAGGGATGGCTCCCTACAGGGGTATTCTATGGGTGTGGAGCGGAAGGCGTCGCTTCTTAAAGCGGAGGGGGTGCGGGTAGAAGACCTACCCTCCCTGGTAGGGCAGTTCTACGGATGCACTAGCACCCGTATCGTCTGCTGGCCCACCTGTTCCCACGCTCGGCGGGTTAGCCCTCGGCGATTGCGCCTCTTCCCTTCGGTAGAGGAGGCACAGAGGGCGGGGTTTCGCCCCTGCACGGTGTGCCGCCCATAAGGCAAGCCCTTATCCCTTGACAGGCAAGTAGGGACGCAGGGTATGCTAAAAGCACCTGAGGTGCCTTCCGTCTCACCTCCCCCCAGAAGAGAGGGCATATGTGGTGGAGGGTTTTTGTCTTTGCAGGCCTCCTGCTGGTGCTGGGAGGAACGCTTGAGGGGTGCCGAAGGGGACCCCATCTGCCTTCGCCTCCCCCTGTGCCTACACCCACCCCTGTAGAGGTGGTTACACCCCCCATCCTTGCCACCCCCTCCCCCACGCCTGTCCCCCTCCCTTCCCCTTCCCCTACCTTCTCCACCACACCCACTCCGACGCCGCATTCCCTCCCCAAGCAAGGAGGCATCCTGCGCACCGCCCAGATGGGCTCGCCCCCAACCTGCGACCTGCGCACCTATGAGGGGCGCTCCTATCTGGCCGTTTTCCCCTGTAGCCCCATGCTGAACCAACTGGCCAAATACACCCACCAGGAGCAGATAGCGCCCGACCTGGCCGAGGGGTGGGAGGTGCAAGGAGGGGGTAAGATATGGGTATTCCGCCTGCGGGACGCCCAGTGGCACGATGGTAAGCCCGTTACCGCCGAGGATGTGCAATACAGCCTGGCCACAGTGCTGACACCCCCCGAGGGTATGCGCACAGGGGCCCCCAGCACCTTGCGCCCATACATCGCTCAGATAGAGACCCCAGACCCAAAGACCGTTGTCTTTCGCCTGAAGTTCCCCGCCCCCTCCTTCCTCCCTAACCTGGCCTCGGTTTATGTGTCCATCTATGCCAAGCATATCCTAACCCACATGGTCCCCCCCACCCCCTCCACACCCGACTATGTGGTGGGAAGTGGCCCCTTCCAGTTCCGCCGATGGCTCCCAGGCTCCTTCATTGAGTTAGAGCGCAACCCCCGCTACTTCCTGAAGGACAGACCCTATCTGGACGGTTACACCATCTACTTTATCCCCGACGCCTTGAGCCGCTTCGCAGCCTTGCGCACCCGCCAGATAGATATGCTGATGGCCGATAGCATGGCACGCGGGGAGGTAGAAGAGGTGCTGGGACACCCGCGTTTGCGGGAGCAAATAAGTGTGGAAAGCCATCCCTCCAATACCTTCGCTACCCTGCAGGTCAACACCCGCAGTGCACACCCCACCCCCCCCACAGGCGAGACGGTAGACTGGAGGGACATCCGCCTGCGCCAGGCGGTGAACCTGGCCATAGACCGCTATGTAGTGCGCACCGCCCTTTATGGGGATATGGGCGCTTTTGGGAGCCTCCTCCCCCCCTACTCCCCCTGGGGATTAGCGGAGGAGGAGGTGCTCCGCATGCCCGGCATGGCCCCTACCGGCCCCACAAAAGAGGCCGAACGCACACAGGCTCGTGCCCTCCTGGCCCAGGCTGGCTTCCCCAACGGCTTCTCGGTAACCCTGCTGGCACCCGACCTTCCCAC
>JBKBKV010000044.1:4998-14857 GCA_046294495.1 Dehalococcoidia bacterium
TTCCGTAGCGCTGGCCCAGACCCTTCAGGCCCAACTGCAAACGGTGGGTATCACCGCCAAACTGGTTATCCCCGATAGCGCTACCTTCTCTGACCTATTGTCCCATCGGGAGTTCGCCCTGCTGGCACGCTTCCACACCCTCCCCCTCTTTGACCCCGACGCTGCCCTGGGGGAGCACTACACCTGCGAAGGACGCGAGAACTACCCGGGGTTGTGCGACCCTCTGCTGGAAGACCTGTTCCAGCGCCAGCAGAGAGAGATGGACCCAGCCCAGCGGAAGGAGGTGGTGCTGGCCTTCCAGCGTCGTTACCAGGAACTGGTGGGGAAGATGGTGCTGGTATGGGGCGTGCGCCACACCGCCTGGTGGACTTATGTGAAGGGATGGCGCCCAGGGCCTCTGTATCAACAGCAGCCTTACTCCCGCGTGGAGGAGGTGTGGTTGGGTAAGTAGAGCATCCCCAGGCCCGGCCCAAATGGGTTATCCCTCTGCCTCCCTACACCTCACGGTATGCTGGTCAGGCAGGGGGAGGCGGGCTACCTCGGGGGTGTGCTATCCACTCCCCTGTAGGAAGAGATGCATCGATGCAACACTCCCCCGCCTGCTCACGGAGGCGTGGAGCGGGCTGGGGGGTAACCTTGGCCCTGACCTACGGGTTACTTGCCTCTCCTCCACAGGCGGAGCACCAGCCGACGCACCATACGCCAGCGAGCCAGGATCGCCCCCGGAACGACTCCCGCCAGGTGAAAGGGCAGGGCCTCGTGGACAGCGATGTCTATCCCCACTCCCCAGCGCAGGATACCGTAGGCGGGCCACACGGCTACCCCGGCCAGCACCAGCATCCGCCCGATGCGTTCATCCAGGGGGCGCATCCTCTTGAACTTACGCTCCTTCTTTGGTGTCTGGTGGGCGCACCTTGGCAATCCCCCCAAAGCGCAGGCGCAGGAGACCTGCCATATCCTGGCTCACTGTGCGCAGGACTTTCACACGGGTATCCGGGTCCTCCACCCACACCACTGGCACCTCTTTGATGCGGAAGCCCCGCACCGATGCTGTGATGAGCAGTTCGCTGTCAAAGAACCAGGCGTTGTCCTTTATGTGGGGGAGGAGCACCTGTGCTGCCTGCCGGCTGATAGCCTTGAAGCCACACTGGGCATCGGTGAAGGGCGTCCAAAAGAGGAGGCGAATCAGCAGGTTGTAACCGCGGCTGAGCACCTCCCGCTTTATAGACCTGCGCACCCGCGCCCCTGGCATCAGCCTGCTCCCAATGGCGATGTGGTAGCCCTCTTTGGCGATGGCATCAACCACGCTGGGAAAGGCCGACAGGTCAGTGGAGAGGTCCACATCCATGTAGGAGAGGATGTCCCTGTCGCTGGAGAGCCACGCCCGCTTGAGTGCCCGTCCCCTCCCCTTCTCCGGCAGGTGGATAACAGCCACCTCCTCCGGGTGTTGGCGGGCCAACTCCTGGGCAACTTCCAGGGTGCTGTCGGTGGAGCCGTTGTCGGCCACCAGGATGCGCCAGGGGTAGGGGAAGCCCTGCCCCAGGAAGGCCCGCAGAGTGGAGATGCACCGGGGCAGGTCTCGCTCCTCGTTATAGACAGGGATAACGACTTCCACAGTGGGGGGCATGGCCACACTCCTAGACACCAGTATAGAGCAAGGGGCTAGCGTTGCTCCCCTGTCTGGGCCAGGAGGGTCTCTAAGGCAGCGATGGCCGTGCGGCGCAGGCGGTCGGCCTCGCGGCGCTGGGCGTCAAAGCGGGCAAAGGGTGATGGGTCGTAGGGCACCCAGGCATCCCGTAGCGTAGCCAGGGCCTGGGCCTCCCGCTCCGCAGCCTGAGCAAGCAGGTCGGCGACAACGCGCACCGCCGGGGCCTTCGGGAGCGCCGTAGCCTGGGTGTGAATGGCTCGGAAGCCCTCAGCGAAGCGTAGAAGTTCCTTACGCACCCCCTCCCTATTGCAATCCCCATCCCGCTGACGCCAGGCGTCGTAGGAGGCGCGGAAAGCCTCCCAGGCGCTTCTGACAGCCTCCATACCCTGGGCAAAGGCTTCCATTTCCCTATCGGCAGGGGTGGCAATAGGCGTGGACTGGGCAGGGGTAGGCGTCGGCTGCGCCAAGGGCGTAGTGGTGGCTTCAGGGGAGGGGGTCGGAGCCGGTGTGGGCGTGGGAGGGCGCCGCGCCTCCTCTAGAGCCTGGAGGGACTGCCGCCGGAGCAAATCCGCATCGGCACGCGCCGTTTCATAGTCAAGGAAGGCCTCACTATCGCCTGGCGCCCACTTCTCCGCCAGACGGCGCAAGGCGGTCTCTTCCTTGGCCACGGCCTTGCTCAGCAGGTCGGCTGCTTTCTGGGCCGGGGGTGGAGGCGCAAGGGCGTTGGCACGGGTGGACACCTCGCTGTAGAAGCGCGTGGCAAAGCCCCGCAAGTCGCGCCGGCGCGTCTCGGGGGTGCAGGCCTCCAGCCCCTGCCGCCAGCCGTCAAACTCCTGCTGGAAGCGCTCCCACTCCGGCAGAAGGGTGCGCACCCTCTGGGCCGCCTCGGCCACCAGGGCCTGCTGGGCTTCCGGGGTAAGCCGAGGGGTAGGGGTCAGTTGGGCGACGGCAGTCAACCGCTCCCGCACCCGCGCCTCTACCGTGGCCTGGATGTTAGGGGCGGGTGAAGGGACGGGTGAAGGGCGGGGAGTGGGGGATGGGGCGCATCCCACAACGGCCAGCGCCCCCAGGGATAGCAATAAATTAAGCCATTGGCGCACTCCAACACCCCCTTGCTACGGCTTCAGACCAGGGTAGAGGCCCAGCATGTCACCCACCAACTGCTGGCGGAAGTCCCCGCTCCGCAGGCGCTCCAACAGGCTCTCCAAGCCCCTGTTATCCTCGGCCAGGAGCACCAGGGTGTGCCTTCCACCCGAGACAGAGAGCAGGATAAGCCCCGTGCCCTCCCGTTCCACAGGCGGGATGAGGGGTGTAGCGATGGTGCGGGGGCCTATCTCAACGCCGGCTGGGGCCAGGTAGTGGGACACCTGCGCCGCATCCCGAGCCAGCACCAAGAGCACCGTGTCCCGGCTGAAGTCTTCCCGTTCCTGGATACGCACCTGGCGCTCCGGGCGCGCCAGAAGGTTACGCACCTGCAGGGCTTGGGGAAGAAGGGCGTCCCTGCCCACCACCACATCCACATCCCCCTTGAAGAAGTGTGGGAAGTCGCCCAGGGTGAAGGTCCGCCGCCCGCCGGCGAGGAAGTCGGCTAGGTTAGCGATAAAGCCGTCGTTGTCCGTGAAGGCGTTGAAAGGCTCCCCCAAGAAAGTAAGGTCCGCCAGGGCTACCACCTGGCCTGTAGCGTCCTTGACCACAGGGGCCAGGGTTTCGTAGCGCTCCTTGGTGGAGGAGAAGGTGTTGGCGTCGGCCATCACCAGAGGGGCTGGCGCCGCAATGGAGCCTGCGGTGAAGAAGGTGATGCGCTGGAGGCCCGCTGTAAGGGGATCAGAGGCGAAGCGGGTGAAGAATACATACTGGTAGTTGCCCCCGTTCTCCTTAAGGTTGTAGAGGTAGTCGCCTCCGAAGGTGATGCCGAAAGGGGTGGCCAGGCTGTTCACAGCGCTGGGGCGGTGTGGGTCCCCCACCAGGAGCACCCTCCCTCCCTTCCCCACGAAACGCTTCAAGGTGTCCACCTCCTCTGGGGTAAAGGCGTCGGCGGGCACTAGGGTCAGGAAGGCGTCGGCGAAGCGTGTCTTCTCCTCCAGCAGGGCCAGGCGCTCCGCACGGGTAAGGAAGGTCTCCCGGGGCGTGGGGCGCCCCAGGTAGTCTATCTGAACCCCCCGGGCGGCCAGGCGCTGGAAGAGGACATTAACCTCCTGAGGATCGTAGAGGTTAGTATGGGCATTATCTACCAGGACAACGCTGGGGCGCTGGACAGGCACTTCTCGGAACTCTTGGGGAAGGACGTAGGAGGGGAGGGCGACATGTTCCACTGGGGGACGGGGAAGCGGGGGAGGCACATACCGCCCCCGATAGGAGAGGGCGACCTCCGCCGCGAAGACTGCCAGCGCTACCAGGGGGACCACCAGCAGACGCCACCACATGGCTAGCGTGGCTCCACATAGAGGTAGTAGATGTATGGGAAACGGGCCGATGCCAGGAAGTCGCGGACGCTCTGGTAGCGGGGCGGGCCAGGAGGGGTATCCAGGGTATAAGAGGCGCCCCCCTGCTGGCGGAGGCGTGCCACCTCGGCATTCACATCTACTACCTGGTAGCGGCGCAGGCCGGCCATGGTGGCCGCCTTACGAATGGCATCCGAGGCACTGCCTATCTCGTCGGCCATGCCGTAGCGCACCGCCTCCATCCCCAGGAATAGGCGCCCCGTCAGCACCTCCTCGCGGGACAGGCGCAGGCGCTCCCCACGCTGGCTTCGCACCGTCTCCCAGAAGGCCTCTTTCACCATCTCCAGGATGTTCACATACATACGGTAGGAAGCACCCTCCACCTTGAAAGGCCCCGTCGCCACTATGTCCTCCACCGGGCGCCCGATGTCCCTGGGCAAGAAGAAAACCGCTCCCACATTCCCCACGAAAGAGGTGGGCTTCACATAGATATAGTTGGCCCCCAGCGCTGCCAGGTAGCCCCCGCTGGCGGCCAGGTCATCCACAGCCACCACCAGGGGCTTGCGCTGTCGCACCTCTGCAAACTGGAGGAAGACCTCCTCGCTGGCAGCCACCCCTCCGCCGGGGCTGTCCAGGCGCACGACTACCGCCTTAATATCCGTCCGCTCGCGGGCGTAGAGCACCTTAGAGACGATATCGGCGGCTGTATCGGAGTAGAGGATAGTGTAGGGGATGGTGATAACCCCCACCTTTGGGATCCCCCCGCCCAGGGCGAAGAAACCCCAAAGACCCAGCACAGCCCCCACCAACCCCAGGAAGGGGTAAGATAGAAAAAACCGCTTCGCCCACTGCGCCATTGTATTCCCCGCCCCCTGTGGACGGCCTTATCATATCCTGGGAGAGGGGGGTATGTAAATCGGGCGGACTACCCGCACAGCCTATCAAGAGGCTACCCTCTGAACCCCGGCGCAGAGATGCCCAAAGTTCCTGTGAAAGTTAGACCGTGATACTTGACACAATTCACCTTTCCCGCTACCATAGGTGTCTGTGGGCAGAGGCCTGGGAGGGCCTCCTGTGGGGAAGAAGGGTAGTATGCAGTTCAATGTGGCAACGCTCCTAAAAGAGCCAGTCGGCTCGGCACGGGGCTATACCCTGGACGAAGAAGAGGTGCGGCTAGATGACTTTGTGGCCGCCCCACTCCACGGTTCGGTGCGCTTCACCCGAACTGAGAAGGGCATCTGGGTGCATGCTCAGGTAGCCACAGCCGTCCATTGCACCTGCAGTCGGTGCCTGGCGGAATACCCCCAACATCTGGAGTTCACCTTTGACGAGGAGTTCTTCCCCACGATAGATGTGAACACGGGTGTCCGACTTCCACCCCCGCCTCCGGAGAGCGAGGCCTTCACCATTGACGCCCACCATATTTTGGACATCACCGAGGTAATCCGCCAATACGCCCTGCTCACCATCCCCATGAAACCCCTCTGCCGCGCCGACTGTCGCGGGCTGTGCCCGGCCTGCGGAGCGGACCTAAACAAAGGGCCGTGCACCTGCCAGGCCCCGCCCCCTGACCCCCGCTGGGAGGCCCTCCGTCGCCTCATGGTCCAAAACCACCAAGAATAACCCTAAGGAGTGCTATGCCCCCTCTACCCAAGAAGCAACTCTCTAAGTCTAAACAGCGCAAGCGGGCGGCCCACTACCGCTTCTCGCCTATGGCCGTGGTGCCATGTCCCCAGTGCCGGCGTCCTCGCCTGGCCCACCATGTATGCCCCCACTGCGGCACCTACAAAGGGAGAAAGGTGCTCCAGCGGGAGGCCCAGTAGATCCCTGAGGGTTATTCCCCTCCTTACCCTTTGACTATATGGGAGGGAGTAAACGCCAATGAGCCAAGGGCCAACGCCAACACCCTTCGCTTTCCTTTTCCCCGGGCAGGGGACCCAATTCGTGGGCATGGGCAAAGACCTGGCAGAAGCCTCCCCTGCCGCTCGCGCCCTTTTCCAGCAGGCCGATGAAACCCTAGGCTTTCCCCTCTCACGCCTTATGTTTGAAGGCCCCCAAGCCGACCTGACCCGCACCGATAACGCCCAGCCGGCCATCCTGGTGGCGAGCCTTGCATGTCTGGCAGCTCTGGAGGAGCAGATAGGGAAAGGAAAACTCCCCCAACCCGCCTATATGGCCGGCCATAGCCTGGGGGAATACACCGCCCTGGTGGCCGCCGGCTCCCTTACCGTGGAGGACGCCGTCCGCCTGGTCCACCTGCGAGGGCGTCTGATGCAGGAGGCCTCGGAACGCAGCCCGGGGAGTATGGTAGTGGTTATGGGGCTGGACGAGTTGACCGTGGAAGAGGTGTGCCAACAGACGGGCGCCCAGATCTCTACCGTAAACACGGACGACCAGATCGTTATCGCGGGCGACCGCCTGGCAGTGGCTCGGGCTGCCGACTTGTGCGCCCTGCGGGGCGCCCGACGCCTTGTGCAACTGCAGGTGGCCGGGGCTTTCCACACCTCCCTTATGGCCAGCGCACAAGAGAAATTCGCCCAGGCCTTGGAGGCTTGCCCCCTGCGAAACCCTCAGGTGCCTATCGTTGCTAACGCCTCTGCCATCCCCGTCACCTCCGCCCAGGAGGTGCGTCACGAACTCCTGAAGCAACTGTGTGCGTGCGTGCGCTGGAAACATTCCATGCAGTTTATCCTCTCCCGGGGCGTTGAGACCTTCGTGGAACTTGGGCCGGGCAGGGTGCTTAGCGGCATGCTACGGCAGATGTCCAAAGAGGCTCGCTTGCTTCCCATTTCTGATGCCAATAGCCTGGCAAGAGTAGCGGTGCCGTGGTGGTAATCTCCCAGGAGCCAGACCAGGAGACCGAAGAAGAGGGGTTAGGGTGTGAGGGGTTCTCCCTGCGCCGCCGGGCGCGGGCTGTAGCCTTCCTGGCACTCTGCGAGGTAGACCTGGCAAAACACGACCCCCACCAAGCCCTGGCGTGGGTCGCCCGGGAGGCCGCCCTGGCCCCAGAGGGGGTAGCCTTCGCTCGCAGGCTCCTGCTGGGCACCCTGGAGCACTTGCAGAGAATAGACCAGGCTATTCAGCGATGTGCCCCTGCCTGGCCCGTGCCCCAACTGGCCACGGTGGACCGCAACCTCTTGCGCCTTGCTATCTGCGAACTGACAGTTGATGCACAAACACCCCCCAAAGTGGTTATCAACGAAGCGGTGGAACTGGCCAAAACCTATGGGGGCGACAGTTCCCCCAGGTTCGTCAATGGGGTGCTGGGGTGTGTGCTGGAGCAGGCCCGCGGCCCTCACCCACCCCCCGCACAGGGGTCTTGAGCAGCCACCCCACACATACACAAGCCCTGTCGCACTAGGGTAGGATCGAAAGAGGCCTTACCATAAACACGAGAGGAGGTGTTGCCTGTGCCCGATGTCTACTCCCGCGTGAAGCAGATTGTAGTTGAACGCCTGGGCGTAGAGGAATCCCAGGTGCGCCCAGAAGCCTCCTTCCGGGAAGACCTGAAAGCCGACTCCCTGGACCTGGTGGAACTGATTATGGCTATGGAAGAGGAGTTCAGCAAGGACGGGGAGAAGATAGAGATCTCCGACCAGGAGGCAGAGAAGATCATCACCGTTCAGGATGCGGTGAACTTCCTTAAAGCCAAGGGCATTAAGGACACCCCCTAACGGGAAGGGGCGAGGGGCACTTATCCCAGGGCAATGGGTAGAGTTTTCCATTACTGTAGCCCCAGAACTGGTGGAGCCGCTGGTCCAGGCCTTCGCCCGCGCTCACGCCCAGGTGTGCGCAGAACAGGTGGGAGGCTGGAACCCCGATGAGGGGGAATCCCCCCCTCCCAATGCCCCTGTTACACTTCGTGCCTACCTCCGTGCCGACAGGAGCCTGCCCCGCCGCCGTGCGCGGCTAGACACAGCCATACGCCTCCTTGCCCTTATCAGCCCCCTACCACCTCTTGCCGAGCGCCTGGTAGATGAAGCCCTCTGGGAAAAGGGGTGGAGAGAGGGCTTCCACACCATAAAGGTAGGACGCCTCGTTGTTCGCCCGCCCTGGGAAGCCTATACTCCACAACCGGGCGAACTGGTCATGGTATTGGAGCCTGGCCTAGCCTTCGGAACAGGGCACCACCCCACCACACGCCTCTGCCTGGAGTGGATGCAGGAGATGCTAACCCCAGGCCAGCGCATCCTGGACATAGGCACCGGTTCGGGCATCCTGGCCATCGGCGCCGCCTTGCTGGGCGCCGCGGAGGTGCTGGCCCTGGACACCGACCCTCTGGCGGTGCGCTCGGCCCGGCAAAATGTCCAGCGGAATGGCCTGGCGTCCCGCGTCCGGGTGCGTCGGGGGAGCATCCCCTGGCCCCAGGGGGGACCCTTTGACGGGATCCTAGCCAACATATCTGCCAAGGTGATAAGCGCCCTGGCCCCCTTTTTATGGGACGCCCTGCATCCCGGGGGATGGGTAATAGCCAGCGGTATCCTGCGGGAGCATCTGGGGTCGGTGGCAGAGGATATGCACAAGGCAGGCTTCCCAGCGCCCCAGGTGCGGAGCGAAGGGGAGTGGATAGCCCTGCTGGCCCGGCGTCCACCAGGCCCCAGCCCCTAAAAAACACAGGGCGGGGAGAACCCTCCCCGCCCTGTGAAGGGAGTGCTTGCTAGCGTGCGTATTCCACAGCCCTGGTCTCGCGGATGACCACCACCTTTACCTGCCCTGGGTAGACCACGGTCTCCTGGATCTTCTTGGAGATGTCACGGGCCAGCTTGGCGGCACCAATGTCGTCCACCTGGTCGGGCTTGACCATTACCCGCACCTCCCGCCCGGCCTGAATAGCGTAGCACTTCTCCACGCCGGGGAAGGAGGAGGCCACGGCTTCCAGAGCCTCCAGGCGCTTTACATAGTGTTCCAGGGTGTCCTTGCGCGCCCCTGGACGGGAGGCGCTGATAGCATCGGCAGCAGCCACCAAGAAGGCTTCAATGGAGCCTTGCTGGTCGTCGTGGTGCTCCATAATGGCCCGGCGGACAGGCTCGGCGATGCCGTAGCGGGCTGCCATATCTGCCCCGATTTCGGTGTGGGGGCCTTCATACTCGTGGGAGAGGGCCTTACCGATGTCGTGGAGAAGCCCTCCCAACTTGCAGGTCTCCACATTGGCACCGACCTCGGCGGCCATCATCCCGGCCAGAAGGGCCACCTCTATGCTGTGCTTTAGGACATTCTGGCCATAACTGGTGCGGTATTGTAGCACCCCCAAGAGACGCACCAGCTCGGGGTTGAGGCCGCTGACACCCACGGCGAAGAGGGCCTGCTCACCCGCCTGGCGGATGGCGTCTTCCACCTCTTGCTGGGCACGGAGCACCATCTCCTCAACACGGGCCGGGTGGATGCGCCCGTCCTGGATAAGTTTCTGCAGGGCGATGCGCGCCACCTCTCGCCGCACCGGGTCAAAGCACGAGATGGTTACAGCGTCGGGGGTGTCGTCTATGATGAGGTCTACCCCAGTAGCCTGCTCAATGGCTCGGATGTTCCGTCCTTCACGGCCTATGAGACGGCCTTTCATCTCTTCATTGGGGATAGGGATAACGGCAACGGTGGACTCGGAGGTAACATCGGCGGCGAGGCGGTGAATAGCCAGAGTAATGATGCGGCGGGCCTTCTCGTTGGCCTCCTCTTTCCACTGCTGTTCCAGTTCCCAGGCACGGCGTGCCAGGTCGCGCTGGCTCTCGGCCTCCACCCGCTTCAAAAGCAGGTCTCGGGCCTCTTGCGTAGACAG
>JBKBKV010000045.1:0-14672 GCA_046294495.1 Dehalococcoidia bacterium
GGCCGGTGGTCCTCCAGCCCCGCTATGTGCAGGAGTTCCTGGTAGAAGGGTATGGCCTAGGAGGCGTGCGCCTTTTCCACGCCTGGGCCTCAGAGGGGCAGATGGTTACCCTTTCCGCCCCGGAGACGGTGCTGGTAGAGGAGGGGGCGCGCTGGCGTTTCGTCGAGTGGTCAGGTGGGACGGAACCCAGGAAGCCGGCAACACAGGTTGTGGCCAGCCGTCCTATCACACTCCAGGCGCGCTACACCCAGGAATACCTGGTGCGGGTTCTGGCTCCGGAGGGGATAACGGTGCCTGGCGTGGGGTGGTATGCCCCTGGGGAAACGGCGGTTATTCGCCTCCCTGACACAGTGCTCCAGGGGGACGACCGCCGCTGGCGGTGGGTAGGCTGGGAGGTGGAGCCTCCGGGCGCTGTGCAGGGGCCAGGGGTAACTGTCCAGGTGAAGGAGGCCATTACCCTACGCCCCCGCTATGTGGCGGAGTTTTGGGTGGAGGCGCTCTCGCCTAAAGGCATCTTGGTGCAGGAGTGGAAACGGGCCGGGGAGGCCCTTTCCCTTGAGGCGCCGGCAACGCTGGATGGCCTTCCTTTGCGCTTCTGGATAGACAAGGCCACCAGGCAAAGCTTGGGGACAACCCCCCGTCTGGAGATTACCGTTACGGGGCCCTTGCACTTGGAGGCCGTCTACCAGATACCCCCCCAGCCTGGGAATGTTACCTTGCAGGCCAATGCGCCGGTGTCGCTGACGGTGGACGGGGAGGAGGTCAAGACCCTCCCTGCCACCATCCCAGAGGGGAGCAAGGTGTGCGTTCCCAGCCCTTACACCTATACAAGTGAAGGGGAGCGCTACCGCTTCCTGCGCTGGAGCACCGGGAGCCAGGAGACCTGCCTGGTGGCGCCTGCTGGCACCCTCACCGCCTCCTTTGAGCGGGAGGTGCTCCTTACCATCACCTCGCCCCTGGCCACACTGGAGGGGACACGCTGGGTGCCGGCCAACCAGCCCATCACCCTTGAGGTGCCTGCAGAAGTGAGCGCAGAGGATGTTCGCTGGCGGTTCGCCGGATGGTCCACAGGGGAGAAGCCCTTCAGCCCCACCAACACCCTTATCCTTACCAAACCCCTCACGGTGGAGGCCAAGTTCACCCCCGAGTATCGCATTAGCATCGTGGCGGTGGAGGGGGTGCAGGTAAGTGGGGAGGGGTGGTATACAGCTGGGGCGCGGGCACTCCTGCGGGCGTCCCCTCTGGTGCAACAGGGCGAGGGCCGTCGCCTCCGCTTCGTAGGGTGGGAGGAGAGCGAGGGACGCCTCGTCGGCGTAAACACGGGTCAGCCCGACTTGGTTATCACCGTCAACGGCCCCCTTTCCTTGCGTCCTCAATATGAACAGGAGTTCCTGGTGCAGGCCGAGAACCCCCAGGGCATCCTCACCCTAACCTGGGTGGAGGCAGGCAAGACCCTGGAACTGGAGACCCCCTCCCTCATCCCTATCGTGGAGGAGGAAGAGCGCCTACGCTTTACCCACTGGCAGGAGAAGGTGCCTGGGGCTCAGCCTCTGGCGCAGGTGGCTAAACTGGTGCTTACAGTAGACCGTCCGCTCAACCTGGAGGGGGTGTATCGGAGGGAGTTCAAGGTCAACCTGCAAGCCGCCTATGGTGGGAGTGGTGCGGGGTGGTATCCCCAAAACGCCACTGCTATTATCAGCGTGCCTCCACAACCCCAGGCGGTGCTCTTTCTCAAGAAGTCCTTCCAGGGCTTCGCCGGCTACCCCCAGACGGGGCCGGTGCTCCAGGTTACGGTGCAGGGCCCCACCACTATCGCCGCCCTCTACCGAAACGAGGTGGACTTCCGGGTGCTGGCTTTCCTGGTGGTGGGGCTTCTGGTGGCCTTCCTTATCTGGCGGGTAACCGAGGCCCGTGTGGCCCGTCCCACACCTGCATCCACACCGGAGCAGGAGGAGGAGATCATAGAGGAGATTGTGGAGGAGGAGCCACAGCCCCCCATCGCCACAGGGCGCCGCCCTCCCCCCAATCCGTAGGGGCACCCTTCAGGTTACTGTCAGCCCCATACCCAACAGACGAGTGTGCAGGTCGGCAGGAGCTGCCAGCAGACCACCCTCCACTACTGGGATGCCCCCCTCATCCCGGCACCATGGCCCCCCGTCCAGTGCAGTAACCGTTAGCCCCGCCTCCTGGGCGATGAGGGCGGGGGCAATGTCCCAGGGAGCCGCCCGCTGATAGAGGAAGACAAGGGCGGAGCGGCGTCCGGCCGCTGTCCAGGCCAGGTCCAGGGCGTCGCTGTAAGTGGTGGAGAGGTTGCGGGTAAGGGGGAGGAGACGGGTTAGGGCTCGGCCTACGGCGGATGGCTCCACATCTGGCCACTGGTTGAAGGCTAGGCGTATGCCTACCCCCGGAGCGTAAGTAAAGGGCTTCCCGTTGAAAAACGCTCCCCCTCCCCGTTGGGCCTCCCACATCTCTCCCAAGACTGGGGCATAAAAGACCACCGCCTCCCACTGCCCCCCTCGCCACACCGCCAGGGTCGTTCCGAAAAGGGGGACACCGCGGGCGAAGTTGTCTGTCCCTTCCAGGGGGTCAAGGCAGACCAGCAGGCCAGGGGTAAAGCCCAGAGGGATGGGTTTTCCCTCCGGCGCCTCCTCGGCCAGGAGGGCCTCCCCCAGGCGGTGGCGGCGCAGCAGACGCAGGGCCATCTCCTGGGCCTGATGGTCTGCCTCCAGAGCGAAGTCGTCGGCACCTTTGGTCTCCACCACCCTGGTGCCGGCCCCCCTGCGAAACTGCTCCTGCAGGAGTGCCCCCACCTCCTGGGCGATGGAGCGGAGGGGGTCTAGGATAGGGGCGGTGCGCATGGCGTGCCCAGGCGTCGCGCCCACGCCAGTAAACCTTGCTGCAGGCGAGCGGTAGCAGGTAGGTGTGTGGGGAGGAGCGCCCGCATAGCGCGGCTTAAGGCGTTCTCTTCCGGTGGAGGGAAGGTCTTCCAGCACGCCCAGGAGGCCTGGCGCAGGGCGCTGTCGGCCCGCTGGAGGCTCCACGCCCAAAGGAAGGGTAAGACGATGCTCACGGCTACCTCCCGTGCCCGCTGGCGTCCGATAAGGGCTGTCTTCGCAGAAGGGGATGGGACAATCAGGGCGTTTTCCAGGGCACGGGGGGTGTCCAGGGTAGCCTGGCGTAGCCCCTGGGCTAGCCCTGCCCCCCACCAGCGGGCTAGGAGCAGAGCCACGCCGTGCAAGCGCCGCTCCGGGCGATTGGTCGGGCGCACCCCTGCTAGGCTCCACGCATCCCGTGTCAGCACTGTGCCCACCCCTGTGCCTTTCCATATCTCGGTTAGAGGCCCATCGTGGGGGAGCAAGCCCCCACACCCCAGGAGCACTGCGGCGAGTGCCTTTGGGCGTTCCTCTTGGTCGTAGGGCAAGGCGATACGACGAAGCATACGGTAAGGAACGGCCTGTGCTAATAGGCGCATGGGGGTGCGGTTGGCCCCGTAGCCCATCCCCTCCATCAGTCCTTGGTAGATAGCCCCGTCGGGCCCTAGGGTGGTTATAAGACGGGCGCACAGGGCCGCCCGTTGGCGAAAGCGGGCGTCGGCCCAACGGTGCAGGAGGGCAGGGGTGGGGATTGCCCCCACAAAGGGGGGCGTGTCTTTGCTCTCGTGGAAGCGTAAGATAACGGCTAGTTCAACTTGAGGCGGATGCGGATTGCTCTCCCTGGTCCCCCTTGCCACCAGGTGCAGGAGAACCTTCTGGTAGCGTGGGTCTGTGGCGTGGCCGTGGGTCTTCCAGGCATAGGGGGAGCGGTGCACCTCCACATCCCCCTTTAGCAGGCAGCCGTCGCTTCGCAGGAGCAAGGCTCCCAGGAAGTCTGGGCCGGCGCCTCTGTTTAGGCGCCCCGGGTAGAGCACCCGGTAGCGGTGCCCGTCGCTGGCTGGCAAGTAGCCCCAACCGGGGGAGGAAGAGGCCCAGGTGCGCCAGAGGCCCTCCTCGTGAAGGTCCACCCGCTTGGCAACGGGCGCCAGGCTTTTCAAAGGTATTTCTTGGCGTATTGCACCGGCTTGCACGGGGGTATTATACCTGGGATTAGGGATATGGTGAAAGTCGGCTGTTGCGGGTTTGCTGGGGCGAGGGCCTCATACTACCGCCAGTTTACGGCCGTGGAGGTTCAGCAGACCTTCTACCGACTCCCCCGGCTAGAGACACTGCGCCTTTGGCGTGCCGAAGCCCCTGCAGGCTTTACTTTTACCATAAAGGCCTTCCAGGGGGTTACACACCCGGCTACTTCCCCTACCTACAGGCGCTCTGGCCTGTCCATTCCTCCAGAGATGCGGGACGCTTATGGCCTCTTCCGCCCCACCCGGGAGGTGGCAGAGGCGTGGGAGGCCACTCGCCAGGCGGCGCAGGCCCTGGATGCGGAGGTGGTGCTTTTGCAGTGCCCTGCCACCTTTACGCCCACCCCGGAGCACCTGGCCTGGCTACGTCAGTTCCTGCACAACATAGGCCCCTTTCCCTTTCGCCTTGCGTGGGAGCCAAGGGGCCAGGCGTGGGACGATGCCCTGGTGCGGGGGGTGTGCCTGGGTGGTGGCCTCATCCACGCCACAGACCCTTTGGAGCGCCCTCCCCTTACTCCGCCCCCCTTCTATTTCCGTCTCCACGGTGGCCCCCGCTACGCTCATCGCTACACCGACGAAGAACTCCACCGCCTTGCCACCCTGGTGAAGGGGAAGGAGGGGTGGGTCTTCTTCAACAACTCGGTGCACATGCGGGGGGACGCTTTGCGTCTGCTGGCCCTTTTGGGGTAAGCGCTGGCGCCCTGCCTAGCCTAGGCCGGCCAGGAAATCCTCTATGGCTCTGTTCACCTCGTGAGGCTTTTCCAGGGCCACCGAGTGGGTGGCATCCTGGATCACCACCTCCTTGGCGCCGGGAATGCGGTTTGCCAGGTAGTCGGCGTATTTCACAGGCGTCATTATGTCTTCTGTGCCTACGATGACAAGGGAAGGCAGGCGAATTCCCTGGACCTCCTGCATTACATCAAACTTATCGCAGCACAGGAAGTCGTTCAGTTGCACGGCAGGGCCGATCTGGTTGGTGCGCTCCAGCAGTAGGGGTTTCAGGTCAGGTGCGACCTTGGCAAGGCCCTGCTCCCGCATGTTGAGCCACTCCTGGCGCTTCACCGGGTCGGTGATGGCATCCTGGCACATCTGGAGGATGTCGGGGCGGACGCGTAGGCGCGCTCCCGTGCCTATGAGGACGATGCCCTTCAACTCCTCGGGGTAGTGGAGGGCATACCATTGGGCGATGGCCCCACCCATGCTGTGTCCAACGAGCACCACATCCTGGTAGCCTCTCCCCCAGATGTAGCCACGCACCCACTCGGTGTAGGCGGGCACAGAGGTGCAGGGCTTCCCTTTAGGATGGCCTGGCAGGTCTACAGCGTCGGCCCGGGAGCCGAAGTGGCGCACCTGATAGTAGAATGAGAGGCTGGAGCCACCTGCGCCGTGAACGAACACCAACTGCATTGGGACCCTCCTGTAAAGGGGCGTATTTCGTGCTATTATACTTCCCCAGAGGTGTCTTCATGCGTCTGGCCATTTCCACCTATAGTTTTGGCCCCCGGGCTGACCCCGTGCGGGTGCTAGAGATAGGGCGGCGGGCCGGCTTCCCTGCCCTGGAACTGGGCAGTTACACCTACTGGCCGGAGGCCCTTGCCCCCGCCGAGGCGCAGGCCCTGCACTCTGCTGTTCAGAAGGACGGCCTGGCTCTCTCTATCCACTTCATCCATAGGGGCGTGGACCTGGGTGCCCACGAGGAGGAGGCCCGCCTACATTTCCTTGCGCAACTGCAGGAGACGGTGCGCCTGGCGGGGCGTCTGGGGGCTAGGGTTATCGTTGTCCACCTGGGGTATGTAACCCGGCCCGTTGCCACGGAGGACCTGCCCACAGCCCGCCTGGAGGCCCGCGCCTTGGCGCTGGACACCTTGCGCCGTGTGGCTCCCCTCGCCGAGGCGGAGGGGGTGCTCCTGTGTGTGGAGAACCTGCACTTACGCCCCAATGAGGTGGTGCAGTCCTATCGGGAATATGTGGATTTTGTCCTTGAGGTGGGTAGCCCTGCTGTGGCCATAACCCTGGACTTTGGCCACGCCCATGTATCCGGTGGGGTAGAGCAGGCCATCGCCACCCTAGGCCCAATGGTGCGCCACCTGCATATCCACGACAACAACGGCCAGCAAGACACCCACAGGGAGATAGGTAGAGGCACTATCCCCTTTGAACGGTATGTTCCATTCCTAACATCCTTCGAGGGCATAGGTGCCTTTGAGGTGCGGGACACCGATGATGAAGAAGGGGCCGTGCTCCGAAGCCTTGCACTTATGCAGCGGCTCCTGGGCGATACCCGCTCCTTGGGAGGGTAGGGCATGGGTTACCAGTGCATTATGTGGGAGGTGCGGGAATGGGTGGCGCTCATCACCCTGAACCGCCCTGAGAAACTCAACGCCCTGAACAGCATCCTGTTGCGGGAACTGGAGGATGCCCTCACCCGTGCGGAGAGGGATGAGGCGGTGCGCGTGGTGGTGCTCACCGGCGCAGGGGAGCGGGCTTTTTCTGCCGGGGCCGACATCCACGAGATGGCTGCTACAACGGCTCCCGAGGCAGGCCGTGGCGACGGGCGTGGCGAGGTCTTCTGGCACCTGGCCGACCTGCCCAAGCCTACATTAGGGGCCATCAACGGCATCGCCTACGGGGGAGGCGCCCTTATGGCCTCCTGCCT
The DNA here is from genome assembly GCA_046294495.1 of Dehalococcoidia bacterium. GTDB lineage: Bacteria > Chloroflexota > Dehalococcoidia > Lucifugimonadales > HRBIN23 > HRBIN23. The sequence continues at coordinate 6,768 of JBKBKV010000045.1, forward strand.
GGATATCCGCTTCGGCTCACCCAATACCGCCTTCCGCTTCCTGGGCGTAGCCTACGGACGGGTCAACTCTACCTGGACCCTTCCCCTGCTGGTGGGGTGGCCTATGGCCAAAGAACTCCTTTTCACGGGGCGGGAGGTAACAGGTGAGGAGGCAGTCCGCATCGGACTGCTGAATCGCCTGGTCCCCCAGGAACGCCTGTTGGATGAGACCATGCGTTTTGCCCAGGATATAGCCCGTCATTCCCCCAACATGGTGCAGGGCATCAAACGCCTTCTGCACCAGGGCATCGGGCGCAGTTACAGGGAGCGCCTGGACATGGAACGGGAGGCGCGACGCACTACTATGCGTGAGCCTCCCCCGCAAGAGGGCTTCCGCGACTTCCTGGCCCGCAAGGGGCGAGGATGATGGATATTCTCCTTCATCTCCTGTGTCAGGGCCTGCTGGAGGGCACCTTGTCCCCCAGTGCCTTCCTTCTTACGGTGCACCCCGACCCCTTGCGACTGGACGCCCTGGCTCTTACCCCGCCCGTGGAGTGGACAGCCCAGCATGTGCTGGCCTATTTGGAGCGCTTTGGTTCGGGGCTGGTGGATGAAGAGGAGTTGGGGCAATGGGCGACCCTGGTGGTGGGGATGGAAAAGGCTTTCCGGTGCCGCGGCGAACCGGAGGACCTTATTGCGCAGGAGGCGTTGTTTCAAATAGCCCTGGAGGCGGCCGGCAATACCCTTACCCCAGAGGTCGCCGCCTACTGGTATCAGTGCATTCTGGAGGGGTGTTCATCCACAGGCCATAGCCCTTCCCCACCCCACACCTTGCCTCCTTCCTAGCCCTGCGTTATCCTGCACCTAAGGGGCCTATGTGCCCCTTCTGTTGACACATTGGGAGGTTGTAAAAGGGTGGCGCTGCTTTTCCGTGCCCCGCGGGGCACCCAGGATATCTTGCCTGAGGAACAACCCTGGTGGCGTTTCGTTATTTCACGCGCCGAGGAGACATGCCGTCGCTTCGGCTACCGTCGTATAGACACCCCCATGTTTGAGCAGGCTGGCCTCTTTGTCCGCTCGGTGGGGGTCGGCACCGACATCGTGGAGAAAGAGACCTACACCTTCACCGACCGTGGGGGGGAGGAGATGACCCTGCGGGCCGAGGGCACCGCCCCAGTGTGCCGTGCCTATCTGGAGCACGGAATGCACACTTGGCCCCAGCCGGTGCGCCTTTATTACCTTTGCCCTATCTTTCGTTACGAGCGCCCCCAGGCAGGGCGCTACCGCCAACACCACCAGTTCGGCGTTGAGGCTATCGGCGATCCATCCCCTACCATAGATGCAGAAGTTATTGAACTGGGATGGAGTTTCCTCACCAGCAACGATATGGGGCTGGGTTTACAACATCTGCTCCTGCTGGTCAACAGCATCGGATGCCCACAAGACCGCCTTGCCTATGTCCAGCGTCTGCGGGCCTACTATAAGCCCCTGCTCCCACGCCTCTGCCCCGACTGTCGGGGGAGGCGCTTCCAGAAAGCCCCCCTGCGCCTGCTGGACTGCAAACAGGAGGTATGTCAGGTGCTGTCCAAGGAGGCCCCCCGCACCGTGGAATTCCTCTGCCCGGCGTGCCAGGAGCATTGGGACGGCCTGAAGGGCTACCTAAGAGGGCTGGACATCCCCTTCACAGAGGAGCACCGCCTGGTGCGGGGGCTGGACTACTACACCCGCACCGTCTTTGAGGTTCAACCCCCGGAGGAGCGTGCCCAGGCGGTGTTGATGGGGGGTGGGCGTTACGACGGCCTCATTGAGGAACTGGGGGGAAAGCCTACTCCTGGCATTGGCTTCGGTTCAGGTATTGAACGCCTGGTGCTTCAGGTGAAACGCCAGGCGCATCTCGTGTCCCAGGAAGCAGTCCCTGACGGGGTAGTGGCATTTGCCGGCACGGATGCTCTCCTCCACGCCCTGGCCCTGGCCTCTCACCTGCGGCGCCAGGGGTATACTGTGCTGCTGGCACCCCAGCGGAGCCTCAAAGGGCAACTGCGCTGGGCCACTGCTATGCACGCCCGCTACGCCCTTATCCTGGGGGGCGAAGAGGTGCAGAAGGGCGTGGTGGTGGTGAAGGATATGGGCACAGGGGAGCAGAGGGAGATAAATGTGGAGGCGGTTGCCCAGGCCCTGAGGCCCCTTTCTAACTAATCTCGGGGGGCTCGTGGCGCTCCGCCCCCTTCAGGAAGAGGGATAGTTCCTGGCGTAAGGGGGCGAGTTTCGCATCGCTCAGGTCAGGGTCGGCTTCCAGGAGGCGGCGGGCCTCTTCCCTGGCCTGGAGCAGCAAGTCCTTGTCCCCCAGGCGTGCCACACGGAAGGTGGGGATACCGCTTTGGCGTGTGCCCAGCACCTCTCCCTCGCCCCGCAGGCGCAGGTCCTCTTCAGCCACCCGGAAGCCGTTGCTCTCCCGCACCAGCACCTCCAGGCGTTCCACGGCCTGGGGCGAGGGGTCCTCCGAAACCAGGAGGCAATAGCCGGGGTGCTGGCCCCGCCCCACGCGCCCCCGCAGTTGGTGAAGTTCCGCCAGGCCGAAGCGTTCGGCACTCTCCACCAGCATTACAGTGGCGTTGGGCACATCAATTCCCACCTCAATAACGGGAGTGGCTACCAAGATATCCAGTTCCCCTTTGCGGAAGCGTTCCATCACCATCTGCTTCTCCCGCAGAGGCATACGCCCGTGCAGAAGGCCAACCCGCAGGTCGGGGAATACCTGCTGGGAGAGGCGGCTATACTCCTCCTGGGCGGCCCTGGCCTGAAGGGCCTCCGACTCCTCAATAAGAGGGCAAAGGACAAAGGCTTGTCTACCCTGGGCCACCTGCTGGCGTATGAACTCGTAAGCCTTTGGGAGCTGCTCTGGGGTAATACGCCGTGTTGTTACACGGCGAGGGTTGGGCAGTTCCTCTAGCGCCGATTGGTCCAGGTCGCCGTAGAGGGCCAGGGCCAGGCTTCTGGGGATGGGTGTGGCGGAAAGCACCAGCAGGTGAGGCACTCTCTCCCCCCGCTGACGCAATGCCCGACGCTGGAGGACACCGAAGCGGTGTTGTTCATCCACTACCGCCAGGGCCAGCCGAGGAATGGCTACCTGCTCCTGAATAAGGGCGTGGGTGCCTACCACCACATCCACTGCGCCCTGCGCCAGGCGCCCTTGCACATCCTCTTTTTCCCTGGGGCGCATGCTCCCCAGGAGAAGGCCCACCACCAGGGGCTTGGGATGGGGCGGCAGGTATACTCCCAGCAGATAGTCTTCCTCCAGGGGGTGGGCCAACCCACCCAGCAGGCGTCGGATGGTCAGGAAGTGCTGTTCGGCCAGCACCTCGGTGGGGGCCATAATGGCGGATTGCCATCCTGCTGTTGCTGCCGCCAGCATAGCCGCCAGAGCCACCACGGTCTTCCCACTCCCCACCTCACCCTGAAGGAGACGGCTCATAGGCCTCTCCTGGCCCATGTCTGTAAGAATGTCTTGCAGGGCGCGCTCCTGCCCTTGGGTGAGGCGGAAGGGGAGGGAGGCGAGGAACGCCTGAAGTGCTTGGTGGTTTGCCTGGATAGGGGGGGCAGGTGCCTCCTGCCAGGCGTGGCGACGCTGAAGGAGCAGGAGTTGGGCGAGGAAGAACTCGTTGAAGGCCAGGCGGCGGCGCGCCTCCTCCCGCCAGGCGATGCTGGCAGGGTAGTGATAGCCCCAGAGGGCGTATCGCAGGCCCAGCAAACCCGTCCGTTCCACCACTCCATCGGGGAGCCAGTCCCCCAGGCGGGGGAGCCACCCCTCCAGGGCCTGACGCACCACCCGGCGCACCGTTTTGGGCGACAGGTTCTCGGGAGGGCGCCTTGCTCCCTGCCTCATCCCTTGGGCCCGACGCACCGCAGGATAGACGGGCACCAGCGCCCCAGGGCGAAAGATAGGGCTGTCCTCTTCAAGGGCTTCAAAAGACTGGGCCTCCAGGGTAGGCCTCCCCGCAAACACATCCAGGTAGCCTGTTACGAAGACCCGCTGGCCGGCCCTTAGGACCCTGCACACATACTCCTGGTTGAACCAGAGGACGCGCAGGTTGCCGCTCTCGTCCCCCAGCACGGCCTCGGTGGAGGGCATAGAGCGCCCTTCCCGGCTGGTAATGGTTATTGGGCGCACCTCCCACAGGGTGCCCACTACCCCCACCTCCTGGCCCTCCGCCTGCTCCGGCACCAGGTCGGCTATGGCAAAGAGGGGGATGTGCTTACGAGGCAAGAAGTGCAAAAGGTCGCGCAGGGTGGCAATGCCGGCTTGCTCCAGGCTGGCGGCGATGACTGGCCCTACCCCGGGCACAACGCTAACAGGAGAGGCCAGGGACAGCCCCTTGGGGATGGGCCTCTCTTGTTTCAGGAAAGGGGGCCACTCCTCTGCGGGGGTGCTCACAGGGCTTGAAGGAGGTGGCGGCGAGGGCGTTGGCTCTGGCGAGGGGGAGGGGGCGGTAGCCTTATCCGGGAAGGGGCCCCACCCCATACCCTCCCACACCCGCACAGCCAGGGAGCGCCGTTCCTGGGGCGTCATCTCCTTATAGGGCTTGCGGAAGAGGCCCAGATACTCCAGGCGTTGGCGGAGGGGGTCGTCTACGGCCTGTAACTCCTGAAGCCACTGCTCCAGGAAGCGGTCTACTCCCCCGGCAACGGCGCGGTCAGGGAAGCCTTTCCGGGCCTCCAGCGCCAGAATGCCGCGCAGCGCCTCTATCCGCGAGGGGGATGAACGAGCCACCTTCTGCCCTCCTGGCACCATGGTAGCGCAGGGGGCCTATTGTGCTCTTTCCAGGGCGATGCCCAGGGCGCCCGGCCCCAGGTAGGTGCCCAGCACCGCTCCGAACCGCCCCATCACGATACCGTGAAGGGGAGCAATAGGCAGGAGTTGCTCGGCCAGGGCGTGGGCCTCGTCGGGGGTGGTGCTGTGGGCTACGGCCAGTTGGGACAAGGGGGCATACTGGCGGGCTATCTCTACCAGGCGTTCCAGGGCGCGTCGGCGGGTGCGCACCCTCTCCACAGGATAGGCTTCACCCTCCTTGAGGGAGAGGATGGGTTTCACCTGCAACATAGACCCCAGGAATGCCGCCGCCTTGCCGATGCGTCCCCCTTTCTCCAGGTATTCCAGGGTATCTAGCACCCCGAAGAGGTGGCACCGGGCGGCGGCCTGGCGCGCCACCTGAGTGGCCTGCTCCAGGGTGGCCCCGGCCTGCACCGCCCGGGCGGCGGCTATGACCACCAGCCCTAGGGCCAGGGAGGCCTGCAGGGTGTCCACCACCTGTATAGGGCACTGGCTCTCCATCTCGCGGGCGGCCTGGCAGGCAGCGTTGTAGGTGCCACTAATCTTTGAGGAGATATGCAAAGAGAGGATGCCCGAGGGGCTGGCGTGGCGCTGGTATACCTCCAGGAAGGTGCCGATGGAGGGCTGGGTAGTCTTGGGGAGTTGGCGCTCGCGCCGAAGGCGGTCGTAGAAGGCGTCGGGGGTTATGGTTACCCCGTCCAGGAAGGTCTCGGTGCCAAAGTGCACATTCAACGGCACGACCACTACGCCCAAGGAGGCGACCACCTCTGGGGGGAGGTCGGCGGTGCTATCGGTTACCACGCACACGGGCACGGGCGCTACTCCGCTGAGAGGATTACCGGATAAAAGGGCTGGCCCCCGTGGACGACTTCTACCTGCAGGTCTGGGAAGCGCCGGCGCAGGGCTTGTGCCAGGGCGTCCGCCGATGCTTGGGTCTCCTGGTGACCCCAGTAGATGGTTACCAGGCCCTGCGCCAGGGGGTGGGCTGCCTCTACCAGACGGCACACTGTCTCTGCCAGGTCCTTCCCTACCACTACCAGGGCACCGTCCAGGAAGCCCATCAGTTCACCTTCCTGCACCTCCAGCCCGTTGACACGGGTAGAGCGAGTAGACGCTACCACCTCCCCAGTGTGCATCTCCTGGAAGGCTTTCCCCATACGGGCCAGGTTCCCCTGCAGGGTCTCCTCAGGGTTGAAGGCCAGCAGGGCGGCGATGCCCTGGGGGATGGAGCGGGTGGGTAGGAGGTGCACTGGCTTGCTGGCCATGCTGGCGGCCTGCTGCCCTGAGACGATGATGTTGGGGTTGTTGGGGAGCAGGATTACCTCCTGGGCGGCCAGGGCGTCAATGGCTTGCAGCAGTTCCTGGACGCTGGGGTTCATGGTCTGCCCCCCGCGCACTACCCAGGCGCCCAGGCTCTGGAGCAGCTCCTCTATCCCTGGCCCCCAGCCCACGGCAACGACGCCCACTGACACAGGCTCTTGCCCGCGCTGGGCTTGGACAAAGGTCTCTCGCATACGGTCCATGTCCTCAATGCGCACCTCGTCCACCTGGCCGAAGCGCATGGCAAAGGTGATAGCCTCCTGAGGGGTAAAGGTATGCAGGTGCACCCGCACCAGCGTTGGCTCGCCCATCACCACAGTGGATTGGGCCATTGAGGAGAGGGCCGCGCGGATAGCGTCGGCGTCCAAGGCCTCCCCCTTTATGATGAATTGGGTGCAGAAGCCATAGCGTTCAGTGGCTATACGGTGTAAGAATACACGGCTCACCTTACCGCTGGGCGGAGTTACCAGGTCGGGGATGCGTTCCAGGGGTTCCCCCTTCAGGGCGTAAAACACCCCCTCCAGGATGAGGAGGAAGCCCTGTCCTCCCGCATCCACCACGCCGGCCTCGGCCAGCACCGGGAGCAGGTCGGGGGTGCGGGCCAGGGCATCCCGTGCGGCGGCTATGCCTCCAGCAAGGGCGGTTTCTACATCTCCGTTCTTTTGGGCCTCTAGGGCTTCGGCTGTCGCCTGCATAACGGTAAGGATAGTCCCTTCAGTAGGGCGTGCCACAGCACGGTATGCCGCTTCTGTGCCCTGGCGAAAGGCCAGGGCCAGGGTATGGGCGTCGGCCCCCGCCCGCTCTCGCAGGGGGGCAGCGGCCCCCCGCAGGAACTGGGAGAGGATAACCCCGGCGTTGCCGCGTGCGCCTAGGAGAGCACCCCTTGCGGCGCCTTCCGCCACCCTGCCAACATGTGCCTCGCCACAGGGGGCGTGCTCCAGGGTCGCCTTCATAGTAAGAAGCATATTGATGCCCGTGTCTCCATCGGGGACAGGGTAAACATTGAGGGCGTTGACGGCTTCGTAATGGCGATCCAGGGCGATATACCCCCCCTCCAGGGCGCGACGCAGAGCATACCCGTCCACCGACGCGATGCCTTGAGGGCGTTGCCCCCCTTTTCCGCTTCGGGATGGGCGATTTCCCACTGCTGGGCGCATAGGCCGACCGCCTGCCACGAGCGGGCTCCTTGCCTCCTGGCAGTAAATAGGGTAACCTTGGTAAAGAATAGTAACGGACGCCCCAGGGAAAGTAAACGGATTCCCCAGGGAAAGTAAAGGGAGAGGAACATAGCATGGCGCGCTGTGCAATCTGCGGGAAGGTGGGGCGCTTCGGGCGCAATGTAAGCCATTCCAACCGGCGCACCCCCGCCCGCTGGCTCCCCAATATTCAGCGAACAACCCTCCTTATCAACGGCCAGCGTCGCAAGGTTACGGTCTGCACCCGGTGCATCCGCACCCGGTATAAAGAGGCCCACGCCTAAAGGCCGCTGGACTGGCGCCCCCTCCTGGAGGATCATAAGGAGTGCCACCCGGGGGTGGCTCCCTAACTGTCTCGCCTGCTTTTAGGGTCAACCCGTTGACAGGCGGTGCAGGTGGGGGTAAAATAGGGATGGCTGGGGGAAGCCCCCGGCTAGGGCACCTTAACAAGCGGAGAACGGGAGGAAGGTAAGGTTCATCTGGAGAGTTTGATCCTGGCTCAGGGTGAACGCTGGCGGCGTGCCTAATGCATGCAAGTCGAGCGGAGGGGGGAAACCCCCTCAGCGGCGAACGGCTGAGTAA